>JANMBI010000219.1:0-35838 GCA_031360325.1 Frigoribacterium sp.
CGCCGCAACAACTACTTTTCCGAGCTGGAGGATGTGGCGCGAGACCTTCTCGCGGCGGTCGGGCACACGGGCGGCCCGCTCTCCCAGCGCGTGGCCTCCGATCTCGGCACCCACCTCGGTTTCACGCTGCACTATGTTCCGGACCTGCCGGGATCGACCCGGTCCGTCACCGATCGCCACAACGGCCGCATCTACGTGCCGGTCGGGGCGAGCTCCGATTCCGACCCGCGGACGGTCGTGCTCCAGGCTCTCGCCAGCCACGTTCTCCGGCACGAAGAGCCCGTGGACTACGCGGACTTTCTCGACCAGCGCGTGCAGACCAACTACCTCACGGCGGCGCTGCTCGTGCCCGAACGCAGTGCCGTGGAGATTCTCCGCCGCGCGAAAGCGGCCCGCGAACTGTCCGTCGAAGACCTTCGGGACGCCTTCGGCGTGAGCTACGAGACCGCCGCCCACCGTTTCACCAACCTCTCGACCCAGCATCTCGGCATCCCGGTGCACTTCCTCAAGGTGCATGAGAGCGGCACCGTGTCCAAGGCCTACGAGAACGACAGCGTCACGCTGCCGACGGATGCCCTCGGCGCGGTCGAGGGACAGGTGGTCTGCCGCTTCTGGAGCGCCCGTCGGGTGTTCGACGTGGCCGACCGGTTCAGTCCGTACCACCAGTACACCGATAAGCCGGCCGGAACCTACTGGTGCACGTCGCGCATCCAGTCCACGCCCCGCGGCCAGTTCTCGGTGAGCGTCGGGACGCAGTTCGCGCAGGCCGGGTACTTTCGTGGCCGCGACACCACCAACCGATTCCTGTCCACCTGTCCCGACCCCTCCTGCTGCCGAAATCCGCCGGGTTCCCTGGCTTCGAAGTGGGACAAGCATTCGTGGCCGAGCGCCAGGCTCAACTCCTCTCTTCTTGCGGCGATGCCGACCGGCGCGTTCCCCGGGGTGGACACGACGGAGGTGTTCGAGTTTCTGGAGCGGCACGCACCGGGAGAACGCGGCTCCACCTGAGAGACTGCCGAGTATCGTGCCGGATCCGGTCGACGGCTCCCGTCAAACGCGGGTCAGCGCCACCGCCACCCCCACAGTGGGGGTATGGGCCTCCGTGAAGGCCCGATATAGGGTGGTTAGCGGCCTCCCGAAGCGCGTCCCGAATCCGCGCTGGCCGCTAGGACGCTCCCATGTCGATTACCCGACCGCTCCCGCCTGCCCGCCGCCGACAGTTCGGCTCCGAGCGTAGAACCGCCCCGCTGCCGACCATCCACGATCGTCCGAGCGATCGAGCGATCACGCTTGGTCGGCTCGCGATCATCGCCACCGTGCTGTTCTGGATCGCGTATGTCGTTTCGACGATCATCCGGCAGTTCATCGACAGGGGAAACAATTTTCGCTTCACCATGGAGGCGCTCTCTTACCTCGTGGTTGTGACCTTTCTCAGCTTCTCGGCGCTGATGTACCTGGTCGCTCGGCAGGGCGCGCTCGAGCGATTTCGCAGCCACGTTCGCGTCCCGCGGGCGGAACTCGACCGACACTTCACCGGTCATGCCGGGTCGATCACCGTGTTGGTTCCGAGCTACGCCGAAGAGCCGCAGGTGGTGCGCCAAACGCTCTGGTCGGCCGCGCTCCAAGAGTATCCCTCGGTTCGTGTGGTCTTGCTCGTCGACGACCCGCCGCATCCATCCGATCCGGCGATCGCCGGTCGACTTGACGCCACTCGCGTGCTCGCCGACACCATCAATCTGGCGCTCTCGGAGCCGTCTCGGCGTTTCACAGACGCCGAGCGCGAATTCAACCCGACCAGCCCGTCGAGTTGGGTTGACGTCGCCTCAGTCCGCACGCTCGCCGGCCACTACGCCTGGGCGGCTGACTGGCTCGAGCGGATGGGCGCGGAGGAAGACTTCACCGATCATGTGGACCGTTTCTTCGTCGACGAGGTGATCGGAGGCCTCGCGGGTGAACTGCGCTTGGTTTCCCGAGCACTCGAAGCCGCTGCCCACGAGAACGAGACCCCGCCGCGTGAGCGCCTGGTCGAGCTCTATCGGCGCCTGGTCTGGACCTTCAGCGCGGACGTGAGCACCTTCGAGCGCAAGCTCTACGCGTCGCTGTCCCACGAGGCCAACAAGGCAATGAACCTCAATTCGTACATCGGCCTCATGGGCGGCAACTACCGTCGAGAGCAGACGCCGGATGGAACGGTTCTCCGTCGTGTCGATGCCTCGCACCTCGCCGATCTCGAAATTCCCGACTCCGAATACCTGCTCACCCTCGATGCCGACTCCCTGCTGCTTCGTGACTACTGCCTGCGACTCGTGCACCTTCTCGAGCAGCCGGAAAACGCTCGCGTGGCCGTTACCCAGACTCCCTACTCGTCGTTCCGAGGCGCCGGCACGCGCATCGAACGCCTTGCCGGAGCCACTACCGACCTGCAGCACATACTTCACCAGGGGATGTCGCACTTCGGCGCGACATTCTGGGTGGGGGCCAACGCGGTCATCCGCAAGCGAGCGCTCGAAGACATCGCCGAGACCGAACAGGTGGGCGGATTCGAGGTGAAGCGTTACGTGCAGGATCGCACCGTGATCGAGGACACCGAGTCGAGCATCGACCTCGGCACGCACGGCTGGACCCTGGTGAACTACCCGGAGCGCCTGAGCTACAGTGCCACTCCGCCAGACTTCGGGTCGCTTATCGTGCAGCGGCGACGGTGGGCGAACGGTGGCTTGCTGATTCTACCGAAGCTCTGGCGCCAACTCGCCGAGCGCAAACGGCAGGGTAAGCGCATCTCGCGGATCGAACTGATGCTGCGAGTGAACTACATGTCATCGATCGCCTGGGCGAGCTTCGGTCTTGTCTTCCTTCTGGCCTATCCGTACGACTCGCGGCTATTGAGCCCGTTGGTCTTGTGCGCGGCGCTTCCCTACTTTCTCGCGATGGGAAGCGACCTGCGAGCGACCGGCTACCGGTTTTCCGACATCTTCCGCATCTATGGGTTCAACCTCATCCTGCTTCCGGTAAACCTCGCTGGGGTGCTCAAGTCTCTGCAGCAGGCGATCACCGGAAAGAAGATCCCCTTCGCTCGAACCCCGAAGGTCAAGGATCGTACCGCGGCCCCTGCGCTCTACGTGATCGCCCCCTACCTGATCGTGGGGTTCTCGCTGTTCACTCTTTGGCGAGATATCGCGGAGAACAACTGGGGAAACGCTGCTTTCGCGGCCTTCAACGCGGTTCTCGGTAGCTGGGCAATTCTGTCGTACATCGGCATCATCAACTCGATCGTCGATCTCTGGGTCGCGGTAGTCAACTGGCTCTTCGTCGAGGCGTCGGTCCGCCGGCCGAGACCCGCGCTCGAGCCGTCCGTCCCGGCGCTCGACTGGCGTGCGGTGCTCTACCACGGGGATGCGGGGGCCTCGCTTCCGCACGCCCTGCGCGAACAGATGTCGAGCGCAGCCCGTCATTCGAGCGACACGGGCGACGCGGAGGAGGCCCCGTCTGAGTCGTCGAACACGGGAAAGGTAGCAGCATGAGTTCCGGGGGCACGGGGTCCGCCCCCGCAACCGGTACGCGTCGTCACCTTTCCGTTCCGCGACTGGCCGTGGCGGTCGTCGTGGTCGCGGCAGTCGCGGCCGGGGGGTTGTTCGGGGCGCAGTGGGTGGCCGCTTCGACCGAAACCACGGCACAACCCTGGTTCGCCGGGTATGCGGATGTTACGGCCACGCCCTCTTTTGCCTTCGAAGCGCCGCGCTCGCCGGCGGCCAAGAATGTGGTTCTGTCGTTTATCGTTTCGACCCCTGGCGATGTCTGTAAGCCAAGCTGGGGTGCGGCCTACTCCCTGGGGGAGGCGGCGAACTCGCTCGATCTGGACCGGCGGATCGCTCGACTCCAGCAGCAGGGTGGTGAGGTCGCGGTGGCGTTCGGCGGTCAGGCAAATGATGAGTTGGCGACGAATTGCACAAGCGTCACACAGCTTGCGGCAGCCTATATCTCGGTGATCGATCGTTACCGTGTGTCGACGATCGATATCGACGTCGAAGGCGCGAACCTCACCAACCGCGCAGCCAATGAGCGTCGAGCGACCGCGCTGGCTCTCGTCCAACGGGAGCGCCGCGCGGCCGGCAAACGGCTGGCGGTCTGGCTGACGCTGCCGGTCGCGCCGACCGGCCTCGACGGGAGCGGCCAGGCCGCCGTTCGCGACAACCTCGCAAGCAAACTTGATCTCGCTGGTGTCAATGTCATGACAATGGACTATGGGTCCAGCCTCAAGCCCGGGACGAGCCAGCTAGCGGCCTCCACCGAGGCTCTCACCGCCACCCAGCGTCAGCTCGGGGTGCTGTACCGCGAGGCGGGCATTCGGCTATCCGGCAAGACGCTCTGGAACAAGATCGGCGCAACGCCGATGATCGGTCAGAATGACGTGAAATCCGAGGTGTTCACCCTCCAAGCGGCCGCGGGACTCAACCGGTTCGCTCGCGACCACGGAATGGGGCGCCTGTCGATGTGGTCGCTCAATCGCGATCTCACCTGCGGCTCAAACTATGTGACCCTCTCGATTGTCTCGGACTCCTGCAGCGGAGTGAACCAGGGGAAGGTTAGATTCGCCGATCTGTTGAGCGCGTCAATCACTGGGAGTCCGAAATTCTCGGCGGGCGTCATCACCACTTCCGAACCGGTCGACGCCAGTCAACAGAAGGACGATCCGGCCACGAGTCCGTACTCGATCTGGCAGCCGAGCAACTCCTACCTCGAGGGCACCAAGGTCGTCTGGCACCATAACGTCTACCAGGCGAAGTGGTGGACCCGTGGAAACCTCCCCGACAACCCGGTGCTCAACGATTGGGAAACACCCTGGTTGCTCATCGGACCGGTACTGCCCGGGGAGAAGCCGATCGCGGTTCCGACCCTCCCCGCGGGAACCTACCCGAACTGGACGGGCACCGGCCAGTACGACAGGGGAACTCGGGTTCTGTTCGAGGGGGTACCGTTCGAGGCGAAGTGGTGGAATCAGGCCGAAAGCCCGGCCGCGGCATCCGCGAATCCGGACAGCTCGCCGTGGGTGCCGCTCACCCTTGCGCAGCTCAAGGCGGTGAGCGTGCCGGTCAAGTAGTTGCGGGTATGGGAGCGTCAGAGACTCCCCGTCCGCACAACCCCTGCACAATACCGGCCGGTCGGTCGGATCGGCTCGAAACCGGGCGAACTCCGCACGGTTCGCGCATATGGCAGGAGTTATGTAGGCCGGGACGAGTGGCGGGGCCGCGGATGGGGACGGCCCTCCCGAGCGGAAGGCGCTACCAGGCCGCGGGCGAGTAGTCCTTCAGAAAGACGCCGTAGAGGTCGTCGCCCGCCTCGCCGCGCACGATCGGGTCGTACACCCGAGCCGCCCCATCGACGAGGTCGAGCGGGGCGTGGAATCCCTCTTCGGCGAGTCTCACCTTGGTGAAGTGGGGTCGTTCGTCGGTGATCCATCCCGTGTCGACACTCGTCATCAGGATTCCGTCCGTCTCGAACAGCTCCTTCGCGCTCGTTCGCGTCAGCATGTTGAGCGATGCCTTGGCCATGTTGGTGTGCGGATGTCCGGGACCCTTGTAGCCCCGACCGAACTGCCCCTCCATCGCCGAGACGTTCACGATGTAGGTGCGACCAGCGGGGGATGCGGCCAACGCCGGGCGAAGGCGAGAGACCAACAGGAACGGTGCGGTCACATTCGCCAGCTGCACCTCGAGCATTTCGAGAGGATCGACCTCCTGCACGAATTGGGTCCAGCTGTTCTGCTCGTGCTCGTCGGGCACCAGCCCGCCGGCATCGATCGCAGTCCCGGCGGCGAGCCGCGCGAGGGAGGAGGAACCCGCGGCGAGAGCGAGTTCGGTGAGCTCGGAGGCACCGAGCCCGCCCGCATTGGCGAGGATCGGGTGAGCGCCCACCGACGCGGCGAGTGCCTGCGGGTGAGCGTCGTTGGTGTGGCCGAAGGTGAGCAGCTCGGGCAGCGGGCCATCCGGCAGCGGCGCGGATTCGGCATCTGCAAGCGGGGCGTACGATCCGGCGGAGCGGCGCACCGTCTGCGCGGCGTTGTTGATGAGGATGTCGAGTGGGCCGGCCTCGATCATCGCGTCGGTCAGCCCGATGACCTGGGCGGGATCGCGCAGGTCGATACCGACGATCCGGAGACGGTGCAGCCAGTCGCTCGAGTCGGGAAGCGAGCTGAACCGACGAACGGCATCGCGCGGGAAGCGCGTCGTAATGGTCGTGTGCGCGCCATCCCGAAGCAGCCGGAGGGCGATGTACATGCCGATTTTCGCGCGACCCCCCGTGAGCAAGGCCCGTCGACCGGTGAGATCGGTGCGGGCATCGCGCTTGGCGTGATTGACGGCGGCGCAGTCCGGGCAGAGCTGATGGTAGAAGGCATCCACCTCCGTGTAGTGCTGCTTGCAGATGTAGCACGGCCGCGACCTGAGCAGGGTGCCAGCGGTCGGTGCCGCCACGGTGATGGCGAGAGGGATGCCACGCGTCTCGTCATCGATGCGGTCGGGCGCTCCCGTGGCCGTGTTGGCCACCACGGCACGGTCTGCTTCGGCCACAACTGCGCGCTTCTCGAGGCGACGATGGCGCTTCACGGATTTGAACATCCGGGCGGTGGCCCGGCGCACGGCGACGAAATCCGGGTCGTCCTCGTCGATCGCATCCAGGGAAGAGAGCACGCGCAGCGTGACTTCGAGTTCGGTGGGGTCGATGGGGTGGCGGTTCTCAGTCATGGGTTTCGTAAAAGTCTACGGTTCGGCTGCGGTCGTGCCGGACTGTGGCACGGTTGACCCATGGCTGATCTGCTTCTCGACCGTCTCGGTCCGATCCGTTCTGAGGACGGTTACGACCCGGATGCCGTCTACCGGCACTTCGTCGAGTGGGCGACCGGCCGCGGCCTCAGCCTCTACCCCGCCCAGGACGAGGCCGTCATCGAGATCGTGTCCGGTGCCAACCTCATCCTCAGCACCCCGACCGGTACCGGCAAATCGTTGGTGGCCATCGCCGCCCATTTCGCGGCGCTCGCCCAGGGCCGCCGCACGTTCTACACCGCACCGATCAAGGCCCTCGTCTCGGAGAAGTTCTTCGCCCTCGTCGACATCTTCGGAGCGGAGAACGTGGGAATGGTCACCGGGGATTCGAGCGTCAACCCGGAGGCTCCGATCATCTGCTGCACGGCCGAGATCCTGGCGAATCTGGCCCTGCGTCACGGCACGGCCGCCCCGGTCGACCAGGTCGTGATGGATGAGTTCCACTTCTACTCCGACCCGGAACGCGGCTGGGCATGGCAGGTTCCGCTGCTCACCCTGCCGGGCGTGCAGTTCATCCTGATGTCTGCGACCCTTGGCGACGTCGACTGGCTCGCGACAGACCTCTCGAAGCGCAACAGTCGCGAGACCGCCGTCGTCGTCGGTGTCGATCGGCCGGTGCCGCTGCACTACTCGTATGCGACGACTCCGGTGCACGAGACCGTGGAAGACCTGTTGGCCACCGGCCAGGCTCCGGTGTACATCGTGCACTTCTCACAGCTTGCCGCGCTCGAGCGGGCCCAAGCCCTCACCAGTGTGAAGATCGCGTCGCGAGAGCAACGCGACGAGATCGCGGATGCCATCGGCGACTTCCGCTTCACGACCAACTTCGGACGCATCCTCAGCCGCCTCATCCGCTCCGGCATCGGAGTGCACCACGCCGGCATGCTGCCGAAATACCGCCGACTCGTGGAACAACTCGCCCAACAGGGCCTGCTCAAGGTGATCTGCGGAACGGACACGCTCGGTGTGGGCATCAATGTGCCGATTCGCACGGTTCTTCTCACGGCGCTCACCAAGTTCGACGGCTCGAAGATGCGCCAGCTCAGCGCCCGCGAGTTCCACCAGATTTCCGGCCGCGCGGGTCGCGCGGGCTTCGACACGGCCGGAACCGTCATCGTTCAGGCGCCGGATCACGAGACCGAGAATGCCCGACTGCTCGCCAAGGCCGGGGACGATCCGAAGAAGATCAAGAAGATCGTGCGCAAGCGGGCCCCGGACGGCTTCGTCTCGTGGGGGGAGCCGAGTTTCGCGCGACTGGTGGCCGCGCAGCCCGAAACCCTCACCTCCAGCATGCAGGTGAGCCACTCGATGGTGCTCAACGTGATCGGCCGCGGCGGGCAGCCCTTCGACGAACTGCGGGAGCTCATCGAGAACAACCATGAGCCCCGGCCCCGCCAGCGGGAACTCGCCAGGCAGGCTCTCGCGATCTATCGCACGCTGCGCACGGCGGAAATCGTGCAGCAGACTGCGGATGGCGCGATCGCACTCACCGTCGACCTGCAGCCGAACTTTGCGCTCAACCAGCCCCTTTCACCGTTCGCCCTCGCGGTGTTCGACCTGCTGCAACCGGCCGAGGGCGCGGTGCAGACCTCGCCGACCTATGCCCTCGACCTCATCTCCGTTCTCGAGGCCACACTCGACGACCCGCGCCCCATCCTCTCCGCCCAGCGGTTCATGGCTCGCGGTGAAGCGGTCGCGGCGATGAAGAGCGAGGGCGTCGAATACGACCAGCGCATGGAACTGCTCGAAGAGGTCACCTGGCCGAAACCCCTCGAGGAACTGTTGGATGCCGCCTTCCAGACCTACCGTGCGTCGCAGCCGTGGGTGGGCGACTTCGAGCTCAGCCCCAAATCCGTCGTGCGCGACCTCTACGAACGCGCGATGACCTTCAACGACTACATCGGCTTCTACAAGCTCAATCGCTCCGAGGGACTCGTGCTCCGGTACCTCTCCGACGCGTACAGGGCGGCCCGCCAGACCATCCCCGACGAGGCGAAGACCGAGGAACTGCTCGACCTCATCGAGTGGCTCGGCGAGCTGGTGCGCCAGGTCGACTCGAGCCTGCTCGACGAGTGGGAGCAGCTGGTGAATCCGGCGGCTCTCATCGACGGCGTGGCGATCGAGGCATCCGCCCCGGTGTTGCCGCCCGCTCCCAAGGGCGTGACCACCAATATCCGCGCCTTCCGTATTCTGGTGCGCAACGAGCTGTTCCGCCGGGTGCAGCTCGCCGCCCTCGAGGATTTCGATCAGTTGGGGGAGCTTGATGCCGCGGCCGGCTTCGACGCGGACACCTGGGCGGCGGCGATGGACGCCTACTTCGACGCCCACAACAATCTCGGCACCGGAGGAGACTCGCGCAGTTCGGCGATGCTCATTGTGGACGAGGGACCCACCGTCTGGACCGTGAGGCAGATCTTCGACGACCCGGCCGGTGACCACGATTGGGGAATCTCGGCAACGGTCGACCTCGCCGAGTCCGACTCAGCCGGGGTGGCCGTGGTGCGCGTCACCGCGGTCGGGATGCTGTAACGGTCGCCGCTCCCGACCTGACTGTCGTCGCCCCGTCGTCTCCCCGTCGTCTCCTCCCCGTCTCCTCCCCGTCTCCTCACAAACCACCTCCCCTTTTTCCCACCACCCTCCTGTACGGACACCGTGGAGGTGGGAAAAGTGGACGGCGGCGGGTGACGGAGGGTGACGGGCGAGGTCAGGCGGACGGGGAACTCATCGTCGGGTCACTGTATGGCAGGTTGTCCCGCCGGCCCCCTGGCCGGCACTGGCCGGTCACTCGGGAGGTCGCAGGGGCCGCACCACCCCCGTCTTTTCCCTCCACCGTCGTGTGTGAACATCACGGGTGACGCAAATGTGGGCGACGGATGGCGGTGCGGCCCGCCCAACGACAATGCCCCGCAGGGATGCACCCACCGGGTTCATGCGGCGGACCGCCGAGACTGTGTTCGTGCCGGGCCGCGCGTGTCAGCGGAGCGAATCCGCTGCCGCGAGGATGTCCGCCACCTCGGTGCGTCGGGTGTAATCCACCTGGACGTCGGCGAATCGCACGATGCGATCTGCGTCGACCACGAGCACCGTGGGAAACGGCATGCCGGCGGCGGCATCCGCATTGCTTTCGGTCAGATCGAAGCCAAGCTCGGCGTGCGCCGAACGCATCTGCGGGCTCGCCTCGGTGAGTAGGCCGAGGGCCGTCACCAGGGAGTTCGCCGGGTCGGAGAGCACGGCGAATTCGAGCGCGCCCGCGGCAATCGAGTCACTCGTCGCGCTGGGCGTCTGGGGACTTATCGCGATCAGCTCGATGTCCCGTTCTCGCAATCGGGGGAGCAACTGCTGCTGGTAGTGGGCGAGGGCCAGGTTGCAGTACGGGCACCAGACGCCCCGGTAGAACACGATCACGGCCACCCCGCCCCCGAGGGCGTCATAGAGCCAGGCCGGCACCCCGTAGCGGTCGACCAGGGGAGCGTTGGGGAGGTTCGCCCCGAGCGCCACCGACACAACCGGCACTCCCTCCGTTCGAAGCCGGGCCTGGTCGAGCGCGAATACGGCTGCCAGTCGCTCACCCACCCGACTGTCGAAACCCACGGTGAGATCGCGCAGCTTCTGTCCAATGGTCGCGGGACTCACGAGGCCTACTTTCGCTGCGGGATGTCTCGAGCCTACGTTCTGCAGTGAGCGTAGCCCGGTCTGCAGTGAGCGTAGCCCGTTTCCGGGATGGCAAGGCGGAGGCTTCATCGTGATACGCGGATCCTTCGGGGCAGGCGACCTGAGCACGGTTCCGGTCAGTTCGAGCGGGGCACGGGTCCCCCCCCACCTGTGCCGCGTAGAGTCGATCGGGTGAACACGAGTGACCTCCGCTTCGGCGAACGGCGTCGCAGGCGTGCGTGCGTCACCCCCTCACCTACGCCCGCGGGAAATTGGACGAACACCCGCGGCAGGCGGAGCGAACCGGGGAACGATCCTCGTCGTTCCGGGCACGGCGATCATCCTGCCGCTTGGGGATCCCGATCGGGTGCGTGGCTCCGCTCCGGGCGGCGCCCTCCGAGGGATCGCCCGTGGAAAATGCGGTACCACCGGTGATCAGCGCCAGGGATGCCGCCGCGGCCGTCGTCGACCGGCTCTACCAACTGCGCGAACGGGTTCGACATGTCGTCGGACGCACCCCGACCGTGCGGTACACCCTCGGCGAGCTCGCGCCGGTGCTGCTCATCCCGGGCGTGTATGAGACCTGGCAGTTTTTGCGACCAGTGGCGGATCGACTGAACGCGCTCGGGCATCCGATCCACACCCTGCCGGCTCTCGGCTACAACCGCCTCACCATCGCCGCGTCGGCTGACCTCGCCCAGCGGTTTCTCGACGACAACGATCTGACAGGCGTGATTGTCGTCGCCCACAGTAAGGGGGGTCTGATCGCCAAGCACATGATGGTGATGGATGACCTCGCTGGCCGCATCGACAGGCTCGTGGCCATCAACTCGCCCTTCGGGGGGTCAACCCTCGCCAACTGGGCGCCGGTGCGCACCCTCCGAGCCTTCTCGCCGCGAGACGAGACGGTGGTGACGCTTGCGGCCCACCTCGCCGCCAACGCTCGCATCACCTCGATCTACAGCCGACTCGACCCGCTCATCCCCGAAGGAAGCGGACTCGGGGGTGCCACCAACATCCGGCTCGAGACGGTCGGCCATTTTCGACCGCTTGGGTCGCCGGAACTCCTCGCCGCGGTCGAGCGCACGCTCGCCGACCGAGGGTAGGGTCGACCGACGGTGGAACGGCAGCACAGACTCGTCCTCGCGATCGCGGTCCTGGCATCGTTCGTGGCCTTCCTCGACGGATCGGTGATCAACGTGGCGCTCCCGGCCATCGTGCGGGATCTCGGCGGCGGCATCGGCACCCAGCAGTGGGTGGTCGACGCCTACCTCATCACCCTCGGCTCCCTCATCCTCGTCGCCGGTTCGCTGTCGGATGTCTACGGCCGCATCGTCGTGCTCCGCGTAGGCCTCATCGGTTTCGGTGTCGCCTCCCTGCTCTGCGCGCTTGCCCCGTCCGCTGAGGTCTTGATCGTCGCGCGAGGGGTTCAGGGCGTGGCCGGTGCGCTCCTGGTGCCGAGCTCGCTCGCGATCATCCTCTCCAACTTTCGCGGCGTCGCCCAGGCGAAGGCGATCGGGCAGTGGACCGGATTCACGAGCGCCGCCTTCATCCTGGGGCCGCTTCTCGGTGGACTGTTCGTCGATTTCGCCACCTGGCGACTGGTTTTCGCCATCAATGTGGTGCCCATCGCTGTCACGCTCGCTCTGCTTGTCGTGTTGAAGCAGAAGGACGTGCGCGACGCGGGAGTCGCGATCGACTACCTCGGTGCGGTGCTCGGCGTGCTTGGGCTCGGCCTCCCGGTCTTCGCGCTCATCGAACACGGCAACTATGGATGGGGAAGTCCGGTCATCTCCCTCAGCATGGGCTTCGGCATCCTCGCCTTTGCCGCCTTCGTGTGGAGGGAGCGCGTGGCGAAGCAGCCGATGGTGCCCCTCGCGCTCTTCCGCGTGCGCAACTTCGGCTGGGGCAATCTCACCACCACCTTCGTCTACGGGGGGATCTCCCTCGGCGCTTTCCTGCTCGCCGTGTTTCTGCAGCAGGTCGCGGGCTATCCCGCCACGCTTGCCGGACTCGCGACGCTGCCGGTGACCATCATCAGCATCCTGTTCTCCAGCTCTATCGGCACCCTGGCCGGCAGGTTCGGACCGCGGCTGTTCATGACCATCGGCCCGACGATCAGCGCGGTCGGCTTCTTCCTCTTCGGGTTCGCCGGGGCGCACCCCAATTACTGGACACAGATCCTGCCGGGCGTCATCCTCTTCGCCGTCGGGTTGACGATCACGGTTGCTCCGCTCACCAGCGCAATCCTCGGTGCGATCGACGAACGCCAAGCCGGTATCGGCTCCGCCATCAACAACGCGGTCTCCCGAGTTGCCGGGCTCGTCGCCATCGCCTTCGTCGGGCTGATCGTCGGTCCACGGCTCGGTGTCGATGGCTTCCGGAGCGGGGCGGTCGTGACCGCGATCCTCCTGGTCCTCGGCGGCGTGACGTCGTGGATCGGGATCCGCAACTCGGTGCGGAAGACGCCGGCGGCCTGAGCGGGAGCACCTGCGGGGTAGCCGAGGGTCGTTCCGGCGTGCCTGGATTCCGGTCTTCTCGCTTGCCGGTTTGCCCATCTGCCGGCCAGCCCGTCTGCCTCGTCTGACCTGTCTCGCGCTTGCCCGGGGGCAACTTCGCAGGTTCCCGGGTGCCTTGAGGGTGTGAAGTCGACCCCCGGACCCCCGGACCCCCGGAGGCCCGGATGCCCGGATGCCCGGGGGCCGTTCGTCTGGCGAAAGCCCACCCGAGGCACTCTTCAGGCCTCGGAGGGAGGCGCTCAGGCGATTAGGCGCGACCCGCTGAACGACAGCACCACCACATTCACGATCGCCGCAGCGATGATCAGCCGGAACAGGAGGCGGGTCGGTGCCCGCAGCATCACGGCGATGGCCACCACGAGCAGCATCGTCACCACGAGCCCAATCCATTGCAAGGGGGTCTGGTTGCCCGCCGGGCCGAAGAACGCCGCGGCGGCAGCGGCGGCCAGCGACAGCCAGATCACGACTCCGGATGCTCGGCGCCCGAGGCGATGCGGCAGCCCGACGATGCCCGTGCGGGCATCGTCGGCGAGATCGGGCAAGACGTTGGCGAAGTGGGCGGAGATCCCGAGCAACGCCCCGAGGGCGAGTGCCCAGGGGGCGGCGGCGACCGGCACTGGCCGGGCGAGAGTCGCGATCATCGGCAGCAACCCGAAGCTCAGAATGTAGGGCAGCACCGAGATCGGCGTGTTCTTCAGCCCGAGGTTGTAGGCCCACGCCGAGACGATGAAGACCGTGTGGGCGACGGTGGCGAGCCATCCGAGCGGGAGGGTGAGCACGATCGCGACGACCGCCGTCACGAAGGCTGCCACGCGCACCGTGCCGACCCCCACGAGTCCCTTTGCAACCGGCTTGTCTGTTCGCCCGACGGCTCGATCCCGCTCCGCGTCGAGCCAGTCGTTTGCGAGCCCGACCGAGAGCTGCCCGATGAGGAACGCGAGCCAGAGGATCACGACCTGCAGCGGACCGAGACCCACCGCGATGCCGAGCCCGGCGGCGACCGCGCTCACCGCGACGCTCGGTCCCGGATGGCTCGAGAGGGCCAGCGCGGAGAGCATTCGGGGCATCCGCTCATGCTACTTCTCCGCGGGAATCCTGCCCGCACTATCGTGGGAGCATGCCTGAGCCGCGCCCTCCTGTCACGGTCTCTGGGCTTCTGGGCGAAATCGCCGAGACGGGGAGGGATCGTCGACGGGGCGGCTACACCCGACCGGTCTTCTCGTCGCCCGAGCGGGACCTTGGGGCGTGGTTCGGTATGCAGGCGGAGCGCCGGGGGCTGACGGTGCACACCGACCGCAATGGAATCCTCTGGGCGCGAACGGCAGGCGAGTCGACCACGGACACCGTCGTCACCGGCAGTCATCTCGACTCGGTGCCCGGCGGCGGAGCCTTCGACGGCCCGCTCGGCATCTGTTCGGCCCTCGTGGCGGTCGATCACCTTCGGGCCCGTGGTGTCGTACCGGCGCGCCCGCTGGCGATCGCGGTCTTCCCCGAGGAGGAAGGCTCCCGGTTCGGAGTCGCCTGCCTTGGCTCCCGCCTTCTCACCGGCACGATCGATCCCGATCGCGCCCGTGCCCTGACCGATGACGACGGCAACACCTTCGCCGAGGTGGCGGCCTCGAACGGACTCGACCCTCGATTCGTCGGCCGAGACGACAGCACGCTCTCCTCGATCGGCACATTCATCGAATTGCATGTGGAGCAGGGCAGGGGACTCATCGACCTCGGTCAGCCGATCGGCATCGCGCGCTCGATTCTCGCTCACGGTCGATGGCGCCTCACGGTCACCGGCCAGGGAAATCACGCCGGCACCACCCGCATGAGCGATCGGCGGGATCCGATGGTCGCCGCGGCACGCATCATGGTGGCGGTGCGCGACGCCGCGGTCGCGCACCATGGTGCCCGTGCCACGATCGGGCGCCTGGTTCCGCTGCCCGGAGGCACGAACGTGATCGCTTCCCGCGTCGACCTGTGGCTCGACGTGAGGCACGCGGATGACGCGACCACGGCCGTCGTCGTCGCGGAAATCGCCTCCCACGCCGAACTTCTCGCCGCCGAGGAGGGCTGCGCGTTCGGGATCGTCGAGGAGTCGCTGAGCGACACCGTGCGGTTCTCCGAGCCCCTTCGCCACCAGCTGTCCGAAGTCCTCCGGTTGGCCCCATCGATGACGACCGGGGCCGGCCACGACGCCGGCGTGCTGAGCGCAGTGGTGCCGACAGCGATGCTCTTCGTGCGGAATCCGACCGGCGTCTCCCATTCCCCGGAAGAGCAGGTGGAGCCAGCCGACGCGGAAGCCGGTGCGGCGGCGCTCGCCGATGTGCTCGAGGCGGTGCTGGCCGGCCGAGCCCCTACGGGATGAGCAACAGCTTGCCGATGTGCTCGGAGGACTCCAGGCGTTCGTGGGCGCGGGCGGCGTCGGCGAGCGGGAATCTGTTGTCGATCACGGGGACGATCTGGCCGGTCGTCACGAGTGGCCAGACATTGCCTCGCACGCTGGCGAGGATCTCGTCCTTCTCGGCGACGGGGCGAGCGCGCAGGGTCGACCCGTGTAGGGAGAGCCACCGTCGCATCAGCAGCCCGAAGTCGAGCGTCCCGAGTTCGCCGCTGAGATTGGCGATGTTCACCAGGCGACCGCGGGGGGCCAGCGATCTCAGGTTGCGTTCGAGGTAGCCCCCACCGATCGAGTCGAGGATCACGTCGACTCCGCGGCCGTCGGTCGCCTCCCGGAGCCGTTCGGCGAAGTCCTCCGTGCGGTAGTCGATCAGGATCTCGGCTCCGAGCCGCTCACAGGCGGCGAGTTTGGCGGCCGTGCCGGCCGTGACGGCGACGAGGCTGCCGAAGGCTCGGGCCAACTGGATCGCGATGGTACCGATGCCGCTCGATCCGCCGTGCACCAACAATGTCTCGCCGGAGCGGAGTCCCGCAGTGAGGAACACGTTCGACCACACGGTGGCGATCGCCTCCGGTAGGCCGGCGGCATCCACGAGATCGAGAGATTTGGACACCGGAAGCAGCTGTCCTGCCGAGGCGACGGCCAGCGAGGAATAGCCACCACCGGGAAGCAGGGCACAGACCCGGTCACCGACTCCCCAGTCGCCCACCCCGGCCCCGACCGCGGTGATCGTGCCCGACACCTCCATGCCGAGGAGGGGGGATGCCCCGTCCGGAGGCGGGTAGTGTCCCTCACGCTGGGCGATGTTGGCGCGGTTGATCCCCGCGGCGGCAACACCGATGAGTACCTCGCCATGGCCGGGCTCCGGGTCGGGAAGTTCGGCGTAGACGAGAGAATCGGACCCCCCGGGGGTCGGGACAGTGATCGAGTGCATTCCTGAACGCTACGCCCAGCACCGGCAAGTAGGTTGGACACCATGCCCCTCAGACCGGATGCCGCCGCACTCACCGCGATACTGCCGGGCACCTGGACGATCGGAGCCACCAACGTCCCGATGTGGCTGGACGGCACCCGACTGCGCCCGCGTTTCCACTTCGAGCTGAGAAGTCGCGCCCCCGTCTCGCTTCACGACGTGGTCGGCTACACGACCCCGCAGGGTACCGAGAAGACCATCGTCGGCGTCGACCGGCTGCGTCCCGACGGGTTCGTCTGGAGGGGCACCCGACTGCATGCGCTCACGACGAGCCGGTGGTCGGTGATCGGGGCAACCGGGGACTCGAGCATCCTGGTCATCCGTTTCGCCAATTCCCACCGCACCCCGGCCGGAATCGACATTTTGGTGCGCGACGGGCGAGATGGAACCGACTCGCACGAATTCCGCGCCGAGGTTGCCGGGCTTGCCGGGCGACTCGGCCTCACCAACGGTGAGTTCGCGAGCCTGACCTGGCTGGAGCTGTCGCACTGACCCGCGTTCCCACCGGGATTCAGTCCGCGAAGTAGCCGAGCGCACGCAACACGGCATGCGGGCGTTCGACCGCCCCGAAGTGGCCGCAATCCGGGATGACCGTGCGCGTGCTGCTCGGGAGTATCCGTCCGAGATGATCGAGGTCCTCTCCGGTCACGAACACGTCGCGATCGCCTTTGGTCGCGCGAACCGGACACTCGATTCTCGCCCAGCGAGCATCCGCATCGTAGCCGCGAGTCACGCGCACCGCCGTTGCGAAGGACCGCGGACGGACCTCGCGGGCCAACGCCCGCCCCTGCGATCGGGGGACCGCCCGCCAGTGCCGGAAGAGCGGAAAGGTCGCCGGTCCGAGCAGTCCGATCGCGCCCACCCCGCGAACGAGCCCCGTACCGGCACGGCCGAGCGCGGCGAGCAGCTGCATCACGCCCCACAGCATCGTGAAGCCAGGAATCTCGAGGAAGCGGCGCACCGGATGCTCCACGCTGTGGATGATCGAGAAGGTCGTTCCCGAGACCATGCCAACCGAGAGCACGGTCTCGGGCCAGAGGGAAGCCATGTGCAGGGCGATGAAGCCGCCGAGGGAGTGCCCGACGAGGTCCCACTCGGTGTAGCCGAGTTCCTCCGCCAGGTCCTTCACCAGGGTGCAGATGGCGAGAACCGGATCGTCCCCGACGTCGTGATTCAGGCGCGCATCCCCCCACCCGGGCAGATCGAGGATAACCGTATCGCCGAGATCGACCCGTTCTGCCTCGGCGGCCCGGAGGAGAGGGGTCCAGGTCGTCCACGATCCCGCTGCGCCGTGCAGAAAGATGGTGGCGCGGGCCGAGCTCCGCCGAGCCGGGTGCCGGGCGACACAGCTTCCGAGGGAGCCTGACACGGTGGTGGTGATCAGGCCGAGAGTGCCGGGGTCGGACAGGAGCTCGAAGGGGGCGTAGCCCGCGAGCGTCCGGTCGGTCACGCGGCATCCTCGCCGATGATGACCTCTCGCACGCGGCGGAGATCTTCAAGCAGGGAACCGACGAGGATCCAGTGGTCCGGGTCGGGAAGCGCGATCACCAGGGGGGAGGTGAGGGCGGCGGGCTCCGAACGGGGCAATGTCGCCGCGTCGGGGGCGACCCCCCTGGCCAGCAGTCGGAGGTCGTGGGCCGCCCGATCGAGTTCGAGGGCGATGGAGGAGACGAAGGGGTCATCGGCGAGCCCGGGATCATAGTTGTCGTGGAGGGCGCGCGCCATGCCCGTGACGCGTGTCACCAGGATTCCCAAGGACTCGAGGAGTTCACGATTTCGTTCGAGGCTCTCGCGATGGCGTCCGCGTCGAGGATTGAGCATCAGCGACTCGTCTGCGCGCACGAGTCCTTCGGTGGCGGACGCCCGAAGCTTCGACAGTCCGCGAGCGGCCGTCAGCATGGTGGCGAGTTCCGAGCTGGACTGCGGGCTGCGGAGCGCGACGGCGAACGAGGAGAGTGTATCCGCTACCCGCTCGGCGAGCCTCACAACGGCATCGTGGGCGGGTGCGAGCAGCACCGGCGGAACGATGATGGCATTGATGGCGAGGCCGACGCCCGCGCCGATCACCGTTTCGATGATCCGATAGATCGCATAGTCGGGCGTGGTCGCGCCGATCGCGATCACGAGCATCGCGCTGATCGGAATCTGGTTCGCCGACCCGGGGGACAGGCGAAGGGCCCAGGCGATGAGGAGCGACACCACGATGATCCCGAGCACCACGACGCTCGAGTGACCCAGCACGACGCTGGCCGTATAGGCGAGGAGCACGCCGAAGATCACGCCGACACTCCGCTCCACCCCCTTGGCGAGCGACTGGTTCACGCTGGGTTGGACCACGAGCAGTGCGGCGATCGCCGCGAAGATCGGCAGCGGCTGGCCGAGGGCCAGGGCGCAGATCACCCATGCAACGATGGCCGCGACCGAGGTCTTCAGCACCTGGAGGAGTGGACTGCGGGTGGAGGCACGCAACGAGGCCATCAGACGCATTTATCCAGAGTATCCGTCGGATGCGGTCACCGGGCCGCGGTTCGGATTGCCGCGGTTCGGATCGGGCCGGTTCGGATCGGATCGGGCGACGGTAGACGCCCTATCGCACTATTCGGTCGGCAACTGCGGTCCGCTGAGATCACCGGTCGTCGCGGGGCCGATTGACGGCGATACTCCCACCGCCGGCACCGGCGGCGAATCGACCGGTCCGGGGTTCGCCGAAGCTCCGGTGGAGCCCCCGAGAGCGACGCTCACGAGCAGCGCACTGACGAGGATGCTTGCGGCGGAAACTCCGCTTGCTGCCGCGGTCACTCCGGTCAGCCGTCCCGCGCGGCGCGAGCGCCTCACAGAGACGGCGATGGCTACGAGGGCCACTGTTGCGATAGCGACAGTGGCCACTAGTGGCAGGGTAATCGCATCGGTCGCCGAGGACGCGGCAGCAAGCGCAGTATTCATGTGCTAGCTGTTCCTTTCGGGTAAGGAACGGTTCATGTCGGGTACATGAACTGCATATCGGTCTGTCCGTCTTTAGGGGGACATCGGACCGATAGAAGTGAACGTACCAGGCCCTCATTCGCGGGGCAACCTCGTGTGTGCCCCAATTTGGGGGCACGGCGGGGAAGGAGACCGGTGACGTCGGGACTCGGGTCACGCGTGCCGCCGATTCGACCGCCCACGCCCGATTCGACGGTCGCGTAGCGCGATGCCTCCGCCGGAAGAGGACCGGGGCGGACGAGACATGAGAGGCTTCTCATCCCGATCTCTCGAGAGTCTCATGGCCGATGTCGAAGATGACTACACGGCAGTAGTCGTCGAACGACTGAACGGCACGACTCAACACCACGACTCAACACCACGTCTCAACACCACGTGTCAATTTAGTGCAGCAACAACGGAAGGAAATTCCCATGAACATCTCGCGAAAGATCGCCCTCACGGGTGTCGTTACGCTCGGCGTCTTCGTGCTCGGTTCGGCAGGTGCCTCGGCCGTGGCGCACAACCTCACCGTCGTGGACCGCCCCGGCGTCGCGCAGACAATCGCCCCGGTGACCACGGGAACCGCGGTACCGACACCGGGCGCGACTCCCTTCGACGATAAGTCCGCGGCTCCGACCGGCACCACGACGGTGGCGCCGGCAGACCCCAAGTATGTCGACGACAGCAACGAGGTCGGCGGGAGCCCCTCGGGTGATGGCGTCAACCATGACCTCGGCGACGACAGTGCGGTCGGAGTCGGCGGAGTCGGCGGAACGGCACCGTCCGTTCCCGCCGGCAAGAGCGGGTCGGATGACTCGTCCTCGAACAGCGGCAACGCGGAAAGCTCCACTTCGGGTAGTGGTCGCTCCGCTCGCAGCAGCACCTCGAGCGACAGTGGCAGGGACAGTGGACAGAGCGATGGATCAGACGACCCCAGCGGCCACCGCTGACATCCGCTCCACTGACCCCGGTCAGCCCGGCCCGGTGCGCGGGGTTGGTTACCTCAATCGGTAGCCCATCCCGCGCACCGTCTCTATGCGGTCAGCACCGAACTTGGCGCGGAGATAGCGCACGTAGACATCAACCACGTTCGAACCCGGGTCGAAGTCGAAACCCCAGACCCGACTCAGGAGTTGTTCGCGACTGAGCACCTGATCCGGGTGGCGCAGAAACTCCTCGGCGAGTCCGAACTCCCGAGCCGACAGGTCTACGATCCGCGAACCGATCGTGGCGCGCCGGGTACGGGTATCGAGGCTGAGATCGCCGTAGGCGAGAACGACCCGATCTGCCAGGCCACCGTCCTTCACCCGAAGCCGGATGCGGGCAAGCAGCTCGTCGAACCGGAACGGCTTCGACATGTAGTCGTTCGCACCGCCCTCGAGACCGGCGACGGTGTCGGTGCCGGAATCGCGCGCCGTCAGAATGATGACCGGAATCGTCGATCCCGCCGCTCGCAAGCGGCGCAGGACCTCGAATCCGTCGAGTCCGGGCAGTCCGATGTCAAGCACGACGAGGTCGAACGACCCGGTCGAAGCGAAGTCGAGGGCGTCGCCCCCGTTGGCCACGACGTGCGAGGTGTACCCCGCCGCGCGTAGGCCTTTTTCGATGAATGAGGAGATGCGCTCCTCGTCCTCCGCGATCAGGATGCCGCTCATGATGTTCCGCTCCCGTCTTCGTCGACGTCGTCGTCCCGCTCCGGAGGGCCGATCGGCAGTTCGAGGGTGAAGGTCGATCCGACACCTGGAGCACTCTCGAGGAGAACCCGTCCGCTGTGCGCCTTTACGATGGTCGTGACTATGGCGAGCCCGAGTCCGGCACCGCTTTCTCCGCGCACCTCTTCCTCACGCCGGAACCGCTCGAAGATGCGCTCGTGGGCCTCTGGGGCGATGCCGGGGCCGTGGTCGGTCACCCAGAGGTGAAGGATTTCCTCGCCCTGGTCGCTCGTGACCCGGCTGCCGAGCTCGATCGGGAGTCCGGCCGTTCCGTGGCGGTCGGCGTTGGCGGCCAGTTGCAGCCACGCCTGGGTGATGCGGGCGGGATCGAGACCGGCCACGGCATCCGCGGTCTCCACCAGCGTCCAATCCCGGCCGGGCATCGCGGACACTTTGAGGAAGACCGTCTCGGTGAGACCGCGGATGTCGGTCGGTTCCCGTGACACCCCGGAGAAGCGCTGCACGGAGGCGAGCAGCGAGATGTCGGCGACAAGCACATTCATTCGATCGAGTTCGTCGATGGCGAGAGCGCGGATCTGCCCGACCTGTTGGGAATCCTCGACATCCATGAGTTCGAGCTGACCTCGCACGATCGTGATCGGTGTCTTGAGCTCGTGTCCCACGTCATCGAGCAACCGCCGCTGACCCTCGAGGGACGACTGGAGGCGGTCGAGCATGTCGTTGACGGTCACGGTGAGCTCGGAGACGTCATCTCCGCCGGCGACGGGTATGCGCTCACCGAGATCCGAGCCGGTGATCCTCCGCGCCGTGTCGCGCAGCACACGAAGGGGGCGGAGCAGCCGGCCGGCCACGAACCATCCGACGAGAGCGACGGCCACGAGTGCCGCGCCGCCCACCAGCAGGACGGTTCGGAAGGCCTGGGCGATCGGCAAGAGTTCCGCGTCGATGCTGTAGGCGGCCACATACACTCCGGTGGCGCTGTCACCGGCGGCCCGCACGGGCACGGCGAGATACCGCAGCGCGCCTTGCGGCCCGACCTCGGTGCCGAGGACGACTGCGCCGGAGCGAGTCTCCCGGTTGACCCGGTTGACCAGTGCCGCGTTGTTCTCCAGGGAAACGCCGACCAGGCTTCCCGGCACGACCGCCGGAACGCCGTCGATGATGCCGAGGATGCCCTCATTGGTATCGGGGGTGATCTGCTTGACGGCGGCGGTCAGAAGTTTGCGGACGCTGGTGAAATTGCCATCGGTGGCGATCGAACGAAGTCGGACCGCGGTGTCGTCGAGGCGTTCGTCCACCTGGGCGAGCACTCGCTCGCGCTGCACCAGAAAGGCGGTTCCTCCGGCGATCGCGATGCCGGCGGCAGCGACCGCGAGCATCGCGGCGAGAATGCGCACGCGCACCGACACGGTGATGGGACGACTGGCCGGCATCCCCTCATTATCGAGGACGGGTCATCCAGCCCGTTCCCTGATGAGAGAGGTCTCATGCGCGTTGGGGTGGAGCCCGGAGCAGGATCTGACCGAAGATGGAGTGAGATCCGTTTCTGCGCCCACCGGGCCAAGCATCCGCCAGGAGGAATCATGCCCGATACCGGTGCGAGTCGAACCGTCGACATACCGGGCATCCCCGGAGCAAGCTCCGGCCTGACGGGGCTGTTCGTCGTGCCTGCGGGGGCAGGCCCGTGGCCGGGAGTGGTTCTGGTGCACGAGGCGTTCGGAGTCACCGACGTCATGCGGCGCCAGGCGGAACGATTCGCCCGCGCCGGCTACCTCGCCCTGCTGCCCGATCTCTTCACCGAGGGCGGCGCGCGCAAGTGCCTCACGCAGACCTTCCGGGAACTGAACTCGGGCACCGGTCGTTCCTTCGCCGATATCGAATCGGCTCGCCAGCGCCTCATCGCACGGGAAGACTGCACCGGGCAGGTCGGCATCATCGGATTCTGCATGGGGGGAGGCTTCGCCCTTGCCGCCGCGAGTCTCGGATTCGGCGCGGCCTCGGTCAACTACGGTCGACTGCCGAAGCAACTGGACGAGGTCCTCGCCGGTGCCTGCCCGATCGTCGGCAGCTACGGCGGCACCGACGCTTCGCTCAAGGGCGCCGCCGGCAGACTGGACGACGCCCTCGCGCGACTGGGCATCGCCCACGACGTGAAGGAGTATCCGGGCGCGGGGCACTCCTTCCTCAACGATGCCGAGAGTGGCCCACCGGTGATGCGGTTTCTGATGAAGAGGATTCTCGGCGCCGGCCCCAACCCGGAGGCCGCCGCGGATGCCTGGAAGCGAATCGATGCCTTTTTCGCCCGGCATCTCGGTCCGACACACCCCGCCGGACAGGGCGACAAGGACTAGAAGACGGGGGTGCGTGTCCGCGCCGCCGCGATGGCGTCGGCGGCGCGCACGAGTGCGAGGTGCGACAGTGCCTGCGGGGTGTTGCCCACTTGCCGCGAGTCCGTCACGTCGTACTCCTCACTGAGCAGGCCGACGTCGTTGCTGAAGCCAACCAAGCGGTCCATCAGGGCGATCGCATCCGCCACCCGGCCGCTGCGGGCATACTGTTCGACCAGCCAGAACGAACAGGCGAGGAACGGATGCTCGCCGGCGGGCAGGCCGTCCACCCCCGATTCGGTGCGATAGCGCATCAGCAGTCCGTCGCGCAGCAGCTCCTCTTCGATCGCGGCGACGGTTCCGAGCATCCGGGGGTCGTCCGCGGCGACGTAACCGATCTGCGAGAGCAGGAGGAGCGAGGCGTCGACCCCGGTGCTCCCGTAGTACTGGGTGTAGGTGCGGCGAGTGTGGTCGTATCCCCGGGATTCGATCTCGGCGCGAACCTCGTCGCGCAGCTTCCTCCAGCGCTCCACCGGACCGCGGAGTCCGAAGTCGGTGACGGCTCGCACCGCGCAGTCGAAAGCGGCCCAGATCATTGCCCGCGACGACACGAAGTCGCGTTGCGGCCCCCGGATCTCCCAGATTCCGTTGTCGGGGCGACGCCAGTTCGCCTCCACGTAGGTCATCAGCGCACGCTGGAGCGGCCAGGAGAACTCGCTTTCCGGGATGCCGAGTTCTCGGGCGGACTGCAGGGCGATCATCACCTCGCCGAAGATGTCGCCCTGGTATTGACGCCAGGCGTCGTTGCCGATTCGCACCGGCGAAGCCCCGTCGTAGCCGGGAAGGCTGTCGACCTCCCACTCGGTGAGGCGGCGTTCGCCCGACAGCCCGTACATGATCTGCACGTCCCCCGGGTCGCCGGCCACCGCCCGGAGCAGCCAGCCGCGCCAGGCATCCGCCTCATCGTGGAAGCCGTGCTCGAGAAGCACGTTGAGGGTGAGCGAGGCGTCACGCAGCCAGACGTAGCGGTAGTCCCAGTTCCGCGCGCCTCCGAAGGATTCCGGCAGGCTCGTCGTCGCGGCCGCCACGATTCCCCCGGTGTCCTCGTGGGTGAGGGCGCGGAGCACTAGCAGCGAACGGTGCACCTCGTCGTGATAGACCGGCGAGGCGACGCAGTGCGCGGCCCACTCTTCCCACCAGCGGATCGTCGCGGCGAGTCCGTCGTCCACACTGATTCGCGCGGGTGGTTCCCGGTGAGACGGGTACCAGGTCATCGAGGAGTCGACGGTTTCGCCGGCGGCCACGGTGAAGTTCGCGACGTGAGCGTGGTCGGCAGCCCGCAATACCGGACCGCGCATGATCACCGCGTCGGGTCCGGCCACCGCCACCAGCGCGGGGCCGTGTTCGTCGGGGGTCTGCCGCACCCAGGGCAGCGCGGCCGCGTAGCCGAACCGGAACCTCACGTCCATCGTCATGTCGACACTGCCACTGATGCCGGTGACCCGGCGGATGACATTCGCGCGCCGATCACCGTGCGGCATGAAGTCGGTGACCTCGACTTCGCCGCCATCGGTGACCCAGCGGGTGATGAGGACGAAGGTGTCATCGACGTAGCGCCTGCTCGTGGAGAGCACCGTCCCTGACGGCGAGAGCAGCCAGCGGCCGTGGTCCTTGGTCCCGAGCAGTGCGCCGAAGGTGGAGGGCGAGTCGAACCGGGGAAAGCACAGCCAGTCGATGCTGCCGTCCCGTCCGACCAAGGCGGCGGTCTGACAGTCCCCGATCAGGGCGTAGTCCTCGATGCGAAGTGCCATTGAATCAGTCTTGCAGAGGTAGCCTGTGGTCATGACTGCCCGCATCGGAACTCTCGTGATATTCGGAGCCGGAGGGGACCTCGCTCGGCGTCTGCTGTTGCCCGGACTCGGCCAGCTCCTCGACAGTTCCCGTGGCCATGACCTGAGGCTCATCGGAGTGGGATTCGACCCGATGACGGATGCCGACTGGCGCAAGCGCGTGCTCGATTCGTTCTCGGCCGGCGGGTCATCCAGCGCCCGAGCCACGGCGGTGGCACGGGACTCGGTCTACCTTCAGGCGGACGTCTCCCGCTCGGCCGACCTCACGCGCATCCTCGCCGCCGCGAGCGGCACCCCGGCTCTCTACTTCGCGTTGCCGCCCCAAGTGACGATTGCCGCGGTCGCGGCCCTCGCGACGGTGAGACTGCCCACCGGCACCGTGCTCGGGCTCGAAAAGCCCTTCGGAACGGACCTGCGCAGCGCGCAGGCGCTGAACCGGCAACTGGTGAAGCTGGTTCCGGAGAACCAGATTCACCGCGTCGACCACTTTCTCGGCAAATCGACGGTGCTCAACCTGCTCGGCCTGCGTTTCGCCAACCGCATTTTCGAGGAGGTCTGGAGCGCGGAGCACGTCGAGCGGGTCGACTTCACCTTCGATGAGATGCTCGGCCTCGAAGGCCGGGCGGGCTACTACGACAAGGCCGGGGCGCTGGTCGACATGATCCAGAGCCACCTGCTGCTGGTGATGGCGCTGACCGCGATGGAACCACCATCGAGCCTCGACGCCGACGACCTCCGCGGATCCATGGCGCAGGTCCTCCGCGCCACCCATGCCTGGAAGGGCGACGCCCGGACGGCCGGCCGGCGCGCGCGGTACGGCGCCGGAACCGTCGGCGGACGGAAACTCCCGGCCTACGCGAAGGAAGCGGGCGTGCATCCGGAGCTCAATACCGAGACTCTCGCCGAGGTCACCGTCGGCATCGAGAATTGGCGTTGGGCGGGAGTGCCTTTCCGGCTTCGCTCTGGCAAGGCGATGGCCGATCGTCGGCAGCAGATCGTCGTCACGTTCAAGGACGTCCCACATCGTCCGTATGGGTTCACCGGGAACCCCGGTCCGGCAGCTCTGACAATCTCGCTCACCCCGGACAGCATCGAGCTCGACCTGAATATCAACGGCGAGGGAGATCCGTTCCGGCTCGACCGGGTAAGCCTCGAGGTCGAGTTCGCCTCGGGTGAACTCGGGCCCTACGGCGAGGTTCTGCACGGCATACTGGCCGGGGATGCGACGCTGTCGGTGCGTGCGGACGCGGTCGAAGAGTGTTGGCGTATCGTGACCCCCATCCTCTCCGCCTGGCGGAAGGACACCGTCCCGATCGACACGTACCGCGCGGGATCGGCGGGGCCGACCGCCTGGCGATCGGCGCACTGAGTCGGCTCGATCCCGTCGTGGCGGCTGGTCGGCCGGACCGGCGTCGATCCGGGGATGGCCCGCCACGAGGCGCGAATCCACAGGGTCCGTCACCACGCTCCTCGCCCAGGTCGCCCGACGCCGCGGGGTGACCGCGCCCGGCGGATGTTGTGAGGGGCGGAGATCCGTGCAACACGCCGCACCGCCTATGGTTCGGCCGGGGTGTCGTGCGCCGGATCCGCTGTCGGACACGGCGGACGCCGGCGGGCACGGCGGGCGCGGCGGACCTGGTGGATGCGACGGACGTGGCGGATCCGGGCGGATGCGGCGCACGACACGCCGGCCGGGCCGTCCGCTGTGCGCGAGGTCAGGGCTCAGGCCGAGCAGCAGAAAACGCGCCACAGGAGAGTTCGATCAGAATAGTCCGAGGTCATCGATTCTCTCGGCAAGGCCCGCACCGTCCGGGGCGTACACCCACGGTGCGGACCCGCTCGAATGGGAGTCGGACTTGCTTCGCCCGCCGGCCAGCACGGCTTCGCTGGTGGAGAGTTGACGAATCGCCACCGCTTCGACACTGTTCGGATGGGTGGTGGCGAACTGGCCGTAGATCTCCTCGTCGTGCTGTCCGTCGTCCCCGACGAGCAGCCACCGCACGTCGGGAAACTCGCGGGCGAGCCGCTGGAGCGTGTCGACCTTGTGGTCCCGCCCGCTTCGGAACCACCGGTCGTGGGTGGGACCCCAGTCGGTGAGCAGCAGAGGCCCGGCGGGGTACAGGTTGCGGGAGAGGAAGCGGGAGAGGGTCGGTGCCACGTTCCAGGCACCCGTCGACAGGTAGAAGACCGGGGTTCCCGGATGCGACCGCGTCAGTCGTTCGTACAACACCGCCATGCCGGGGACCGGCCGTCGCGCGTGCTCATCGAGCACGAACGTGTTCCAGGCGGCCAGGAAGGGGCGAGGGAGAGCCGTGACCATCACGGTGTCGTCGACATCGGAGATGATTCCGACGCGGACCGTCGGGTCGACAATGAAGATCGGAGCGTCGACGCGCTCGGTCTCGTCGGTGCGGAGGGTGATCGTGTGCCACCCGGGGGTGAGGTCGACCTCGAGGACCGTGTCGACCACCCCTCCGCGGTCGGCCACTACACGCTGTTCGATCTCCCCGATGCTGATGGTGACGGCGATGTCGTTGACGGGCACGCTGGTGAAGCTGCGCCATCCGCGGATTTTCTTATACTGCGGGTCGTGTCCCGGAACGGGTTTGGTGAGGAGCACGCGGCAGAGCACCCGAGCCCACCCGGGAGCGCCGTAACCCGCGTAGGGAATCACCGTGGGAATGTGTCCCTTGTGGCGGGCGCGCTTCTCTCGAAGGGTGTGCAGTGCGTCTTCCGCACGCGCTGCCAGGTGGATGATCGGGACTGCTCCTGATGCGGCGGCCGACATCTTCGTGGTCTTGGCCATGCCCCCAGTCTTTCATGACCCTGCGCGACAATTGTTGGCGTCCGCAAGCGCCGACGGGTGTACAGACCCGTCATCTCTGGCAAGTTGCGCAGTTCGTGAATTTTTTGCAGAAAGTTCGCGCCCCCGTCGCGGGGGCGCGATAGTATTCGGTTTGACATAAATTGAGGAGTGGCAGTGGCGGATCAGAACCCGACCGAATTGGCCTCAGACGGCAGCGCACTATTGCGCAATGAGCCCGTCCAGGCGAGGAGCACGGCGAGGCTCGCGAGTCTCCTAGACGCGGCAGCGGCGATCATCGACGAAATCGGATACGAACGGTTGACCACCGCGATGGTGGCCGAGCGGGCCGGTGCGTCCATCGGCACCGTCTATCGATACTTCCCGGACCGCATCGTGGTGCTTCAGAGCCTCAGCGCGCGGTCTCTCGGCGGTTTCGTCGACGGGACGCGAGCCATGATCCTCGATCCCGGTCATGACAACTGGTGGGATGCGGTCGCCTCCTGCATCCACGGCATGACCACGGCGTTCCGCACTCTGCCGGGCTATCGCTCGCTCCGCCTCGGTGATGTCCTGGATGTCCGGCCGGCCCTGTCCGCCCAATCGGGCAGCACGGTGGTGGCCGCGGCGGGAGCCGCCGCCCTCAGCGAGCGGTTCGGACTGCCGATCGACGACCTCCCGCACCGTCTCGAAGTGGTGATCGTGCTCTCCGACGCCCTGCTGTCGCGAGCGTTCCTCGAAAACCCACAGGGTGACGAGAAGCTCATCGACGAAGCCAGAGACATTTCGAAGGCGTACCTGACCGGTTTCTATGGGGATCCGAGCGCGGGCTAGTTGGAAGATCAGCACCCGAACGATGGTTCGGGCGGAAGGTGCGGTTCGTCCTGTCCGCGCCGAGGGCAATGCACTTCGGCACCGCGTGTGAGACATTCGTAATGTTCGACGCCGGAAAGTGACGGTGGCGGCGTCTAGGGTTTAACGAGAAGCAGCCCGGCAAGTGTCGATTCGTGCACCGCACGAGGAATGAGCCGCCACCCATGATCGAGTTCCGGAGCGTCACAAAACGGTTTCCCGACGGCACCGTCGCCGTGCACGACTTCAGCCTCGTGATTCCGTCTCGGCAGTTCGTCGTCTTCGTCGGTTCGTCCGGGTGTGGCAAGACCACCATCCTTCGCATGATCAATCGCATGGTCGATCCGACGGCCGGCGCGATCCTGATCGACGGCGAAGACGTAGCCGGAACGGACCCGGTGAAACTTCGACGCGGGATCGGTTACGTCATGCAGCAATCCGGGCTCCTCCCACATCGCAGCGTGGTCGACAATGTCGCCACCGTTGCCTTCCTCCGCGGCGTGCCAAGGAAGACGGCACGGGCGGACGCCCTCCGACTGATGCGCACGGTGGGACTCGATGACTCGCTGGCGAACCGATACCCCTCCCAACTCTCCGGCGGACAGCAGCAGCGGGTCGGCGTCGCCCGCGCGCTGGCCGTTGACCCCAACATCCTCCTCATGGACGAGCCGTTCGGGGCGGTGGACCCGCTGGTTCGAGCCGAACTGCAGGCCGAGTTGCTCCGTCTGCAGGACGAACTCGACAAGACGGTGGTCTTCGTCACCCACGACATCGACGAGGCCTTCCTGCTCGGCGAACACGTGGTGATCTTCGAGAGGGGCGGCATCATCGCCCAGCAGGGAAGTCCGGCCGAGATTCTGGCCAATCCGGCGAGCGACTTCGTCGCGAGTTTCGTCGGCGCCGATCGGGGCAAGCGCCGGCTCACGCTCTCCGACGTCGAAACTCCGGCCGGCGAGTACGTGCTCGTCGATGGCAACGGTCGCGCCGCGGGGGTGCTGTCGAAGGCGTTTGCGGGAGCCCCGACGCCGTCTCCGCCGGCGACCGCGGGGCCGAAGTCGCGAAGCATCTCCAACAAGACCGACCAGGCGGGCGATGCCTGATGGAGTGGGTCGGGACGAACGTCGGATTGATCTGGGGCCTGGCATTGAGTCAGATCTGGCTCAGCATCCCGCCGATCCTGATCGGGTTCGTTCTGTCCGTACCGCTCGGCTATCTTGCCAATCGAAATCGCTTGGCGAGTTCCCTTCTCCTGAGCCTGGGAGGGATCCTCTACACGATCCCCTCGCTCGCCCTGTTTGTCGCCATCCCCATCGTGATCGGCACTTCTCTGCTCGACCCGATCAATGTGGTCGTCGCACTGACCATCTACGCCGTTGCCATCATGGTCAGGACGGCTGCGGGGGCCTTCGCCGCTGTTCCCCGGTCGGTGCAGGACTCCGCGACCGCGGTGGGATTCTCCCGTTGGCAACGCTTCGTCACCGTGGACTTCCCGCTCGCCGGCCCGGTTCTGCTCGCCGGTCTCCGAGTGGTGTCGGTGAGCACAGTGAGCCTGGTCAGCGTCGGGGCGGTCATCGGCACCTCGAGCCTCGGATTCCTCTTCACTGACGGGTTCCAGCGGAATTTCTTCACCGAGATCTGGACCGGAATCATCGGCACGATCATCATCGCTGCGATCTTCGATCTCCTGCTGCTCCTGGTCGGTCGGATCACGATGCCGTGGAATCGACGCGGTCGGGGCGCCGGTCGATCCGTCCCAAGGTCAGTGGCGGCGGTGACCGCCTGATGGAGATCGTCCTTAAGGGGATCGCCTGGATCGTGAACCCCGCCCACTGGACGTCGACGGCACAGAACCCGTCGATCGGCGACCGCATCGGAGAACATCTGCTCTACACGCTCATCAGTCTCGCGGTTTGTGCGGCCATTGCCGTGCCGCTCGGGTTCGCTGTCGGGCACACCGGAAGGGGGCGGGGATTCGTCATACTCGCAAGCAATGCCGCTCGGGCCCTGCCGACTCTCGGCCTCTACGCCGCGCTGCTCCTCGCGGTGGGATTCGGACTCCTGCCGATCACGATCGTGCTCGTCATCCTCGGTATCCCGCCGCTCCTCGCCGGGATCTACTCGGGCATCGAGTCGGTGGATCGACTCACCGTCGACGCCGCGCGATCCGTCGGGATGACCGAACTCCAGATTCTGGGGAAGGTGGAGATCCCGCTCGGCATCGGCCTGATCTTCGGCGGCTTCCGGGCGGCGACGCTGCAGATCATCGCGACGGTGACGATCGCCGGATACTTCGGATTCGGCGGCGGTCTCGGCCACTACATCACGTTCGGGATCGCGGCCAACGACTTCCCCCAACTCGCGGCCGGCGCCATCCTCGTGATCGTGCTCGCCCTCGCCGTCGACGGCATACTCGCCCTCATCCAGAGATTCGTCGTTCCGTCCGTGTCCGGGGGAACGACTCACACCATGCGCACAGCAGGCGACGGGGCACGACACCCCGCCGCGTCATACCGGACACCCATCAAGGAAGGTCACTAATCATGTTCACACCGAAAAGAGGCTGGGCGATCGCCAGCGTGATCACCGGCGCAGCGCTCGCCCTGAGCGGATGCGCGTCGTCGGGCTCCCTTGGCGGGGCGTCCCCGACGGCGGGCTCGAGCCAGTCCATCGTGGTCGGTTCGGCCAACTTCTCCGAGAACACGATCATCGCCCAGATCTACGGCCAGGCCCTCGCCGCGAACGGATTCACCGTGTCGTACAAGCCGAACATCGGGGCCCGGGCGGTCTATTTCCCGGCGTTGGTCAGCGGAGAGGTCGATGTGATCCCGGAGTACTCGGGAAGCATCCTGTCCTTCCTCGACAAGACCGCCGTGGCAACGGCACCGGCCGACGTCAATGCCGCCCTCGCCAAGGCCCTGCCGCCGAGTGTCGTGTCGTTGAAACCGGCGACGGCCGCGGACTCCGATTCGTTGAACGTGACGGCCGCCTTCGCGAAGGCGCACAACCTCACCTCCATCGGCGACCTCAAGAACGCCGGCCCGGTCGTCCTCGCCGCCAACCCCGAATTCCAGACCCGCCCGGACGGCATTCCGGCTCTCAAGAGCATCTATGGGCTGGACAACCTCACCTTCCAGGCCATCAACGACAGCGGCGGACCGGCGACGCTGAAGGCGCTTCTCGACAACACGGTGCAGGTGGCCGACATCTACAGCACGACTCCATCGATTCAGGCGAACAAGCTCGTGACCCTCACCGACCCGAAGAACCAATTCGCCTCCCAGGAGGTGGTGCCGCTCGTCTTCACGAAGAAGAACAGCGCCAAGCTCGAGTCGGTTCTCAACAGTGTTTCGGCGAAATTGACCACGGCAGACCTGTTGGCGCTGAACACCGAGGTGTCCGGGGACGCCAAGACGCAGCCGGATGTCGCGGCGAAGAACTGGTTGAAGAAGGTCGGGATCGTCAAGTAGGTGATCGCGGGGCGGAGCGACCGGGCTACGGCCGGGTCTCTCCGTCGTCGGCGACCGTCACGCGCGGGTCATCCGGATGCCGCATGTGGTGTTCCTGGGTCCGCGAGACGGTCCGCTTCACCAGCGTCACCGCCACCAGGAAGACCACGATGATGCCAACGAACAGGTAGCCCGCGAAATGGAGTTGGCCCGATACCTGGCGGTACGAGCCCGCGGCGAGCCAGCCGACGGACACGTACGCTGTGCTCCAGAGAAGGCATGCGGGGGCGGTCCAGGCCAGGAATTTCCGGTACCGCATGGTGCTCATACCGACCGTGAGCGGGATGAGCGCATGGAATACCGGAAGGAATCTCGAGATGAAGACCGCGATTCCGCCCCGGCGTGCCAGATAGGTCTCCGCTCGAATCCAGTTGTGCTCTCCCAAGCGCCGCCCGAGCTTCGACGCCTGAATTCGCGGACCGAAGAAGCGACCGAGGGCGAAACCGATGCTCTCTCCGGTGAGGGCGCCGACGATGACCGAGACGAGCAGACCCGCGTACTGTGTCCAATCGGAGATGCCCGTCGCCGAGATGAGCACGATGGTGTCGCCGGGAACGACGAGGCCGACCAGGACGGATGTCTCCAGCAGCATCCCGAGACCGGCGATCAGCACGCGAAGCACCGGATCGACCTGGCGAACCATGTCGAGGATCCCGGTAAGGACGTCGTTCACGCTGTCGAGCCTAGCGATCCGAGCTGGGGAAGCGGTCGGCTGAGGCGAGCCAATCGCGCGCGCCAGGCCGCGAGTCTGCCGGGCAGCTCCGCGGGGCTCGGTCCATCGATCCAGGAGGTGACGATTCGAATGCCGTGCAGCGCGTTGAGTGCCCAGATCTCACATCCGTCGAGCTCCGCGGGGGAGATGGACTCGAAATAGAGTTCCGTTCCCAACGCTGTCGCGAGCGCGAACACCGACCGTGCCGTCACACTGTCGACCCGCGCGAGTTCGGGGGACGGAGCGCAGAGCACGTCGCCTCGCCACCAGACGATCGCGCTGGTGGCCCCCTCGACGACGAAGCCCGCGGGGGAGAGGATCACCGCTTCGTCGGCTCCGATCGCCTGCGCCTCGGTGCGGGTTCGCAGCAGCGCCGTCGTGTCCGGCCCCTTGAGCCGGGGCAGAATTCGCGGGTCGCGCCCCCGATGGGATGCAAGCCGCACCGATCGCACCCGGTCCGGCGCCGGTCGCAGCCGGAAGAGCGCGACCGGAGCACCATTTCTCCGTTGGATCTCGACCCGCGGGAACCAGCTTCCGGTGCGCGGAATCGCGTCGATTGCGGCATCCCAGAAGTTGCCGAGGTCGTCGACGACACCGTCGGCGGCCTCGAAGAACCTCTGGCGATGAAGGTCGAGCGCAAGCGTTAACCCGTCGGAGACACGCCAGGAGTCCGCGGCCGTGACGGTCGGTTCGGCTCCGTCGCAGTGGTCGAGTGCGTGGAGCGCCCCCTCCTGCCAGCGCCGGACCGATGACTCGCTCATAGAGTTAGGTTATGCGCCACCGGGTCTTCGAAGCAGCCCTGCCGGAGTGGGTGGATCCCGCCGATCTCGTCGCCGGCCTCTTCGGGGATGAGTCCGATGCGGTCTGGCTGGACTCGGGTCCGGATGCCGTAGACGGCATGAGCTATCTCGGGCTCGGCACGCGCACCCTTCGAGCCTCGGTGCCGGACCACACGGTGACCATCGATGGAGAGGTGCGGGAGGCAGACCTGCTCGGGGTGTTGCGGGAAGAACTCGTCGACCCGGGCCGGCCCGGCACCGGATTCCGACTGGGTTGGGTGGGCTGGCTCGGCTACGAATTGCGTGCGCAGACCATGGGTGTGGCATCCACCCACCACTCCCGCTACCCCGACGCCTCGATGCTCTTCGTGGATCGCGCCGTCGCCTTCGACCACGCGACGCGCACCGCCCGGGTGATGGGGCTGGATGCCGCCTCGGTTGGCGAGTTGCGCGAACGCGTGCTTCGGTTCTCGGTTGGGAGACGCGTCGGCCGCCCGGCGCAACCCGTGGACGGGGAAGTACGGTGGTCGGATACCGATGCCGAATACCTGCGAGAGATCCGTCAATGCCAGGGGGCGATCGACGCGGGCGACGCGTACCAGCTCTGCCTGACGACCGAAGCGCGGGTTCCGGCCACCCCGGACCCCCTCGACGCCTACCTCGCACTGCGGCGGATCAGTCCGAGCCACCATGGGGCGTTCTTCCGTGCCGGAGACGTGTCGCTTCTCAGTTCGTCTCCGGAACTTTTCCTCTCGGTGTCCCCGGAGGGGACCATCGAATCCCGACCGATCAAGGGAACCCGGCGACGGGGGGCGACGGCGGAGGAGGATGCGGCCCTCGTGGCCGAACTGCTCGCGAGCGACAAGGAGCGTGCCGAGAACCTCATGATTGTCGACCTGATGCGCAACGACATCGGACGGGTGAGTCGGGTGGGTTCGGTGACGGTGCCGCGACTGCTCGCGGTGGAGACCTATGCCCACGTTCACCAGCTGGTGAGCACCGTGCGCGGCATTCTCGCCCCTGGGCTCGTCGGTGTGGATGCCGTGGCCGCGTGTTTCCCCGCCGGTTCGATGACCGGCGCGCCGAAGCACAGCGCGGTCGCGATTCTCGATCGGCTCGAGCACCGGGCCCGCGGAGTGTATTCGGGAGCGTTCGGGTACTTCGGGCTCGACGGGCGCATCGAGCTCTCGATGGTCATTCGCAGCATCCTGCTCGACGCCGAGGGCGCGACGGTCGGCACGGGAGGCGGCATCACCGCGCTGTCGGTTCCCGCTGACGAGCTTGCCGAGGCGAAGCTCAAGTCCGCGGCATCCCTCGCCGTGCTGGGTGTCGCCCCGTCTGCATGACTTCTGCAATTTTCGCGGCCGGTTGGGGTGCGGCCCGGGTTTCCGGGGGTGGGAGGTGTGCGCCGGGAGAATTGTCGGAGTTCTTCGCGGCGGGGTGCGCACCCCAGGCCGATGGAACTGTGCGCGGCCGGGTTCGGTAGCCTTGGAAGCTGGCCGCGGTTCTCTCCGGCCGCCTCCCCAGCAATGAATCGAGACTTTCGTGGCAGAAGACCGCACCGCCGAAGACCGAACAGCCGAGCACGGCCCCCGCTACGATGCCGATGCGCTCCAGGCGAAGTGGCTGCCGCGGTGGGATCACCTTAAGCCGTTCCGCACGGATGACCCCGACGACAAACGGCCTCGCAAGTACATCCTCGATATGTTCTCCTACCCCTCGGGAGATCTTCACATGGGGCATGCCGAGGCCTTCGCGCTCGCGGACGTGCTCGCCCGGTACTGGCGCCAGCAGGGCTTCAACGTGCTTCATCCCATCGGGTGGGATTCGTTCGGCCTGCCCGCCGAGAACGCGGCGATCAAGCGCGGTGTGGATCCGCGCGAGTGGACCTACGCGAACATCGCGCAGCAGTCCGCGTCGATGAAGCAATACGCGACCTCGGTGGACTGGGATCGGGAGATCGCCACGAGCGACCCCGAATACTACAGGTGGAATCAGTGGCTGTTCCTCAAGCTGTAC
>JANMBI010000247.1:0-4669 GCA_031360325.1 Frigoribacterium sp.
CTACGCAGCCTACGTTTGGCCCTCGACAATCCGGCTACACCGGACTGGTATCCTTGACCTGCACCTGGGCCCCCATAGCTCAGGGGATAGAGCACTGCCCTCCGGAGGCAGGGGCGGCAGTTCGAATCTGCCTGGGGGCACCACACGAAAACGCCGGCCGGAGGCCGCTTTGTTTTTCGCCACGTTTCGCAACGCCGTCGAGTGACAACGCGTTGGCATCGGTTGATTCGACGATCGCATGATCGAAGTCGATCGAAACGGCATCCAGGTCGCTGTCGAACAGGTCTGAATAGACGTCGAGAGTGACCGCCGGGGAGGCATGTCCGAGCATCCGTTGCACGGCTTTGACGTTGGCACCGGCGCTGGTCGCGAGGCTCGCGGCGGTGTGCCGCAGCTCGCGAATACCCGCACGCGCCGCCCATGACCGTTCCGCCGGCCGAAATGGATCCGCGGTGAAGATCATCGACGACATCGGCGAGTATCCCACCTGCTGGTGGGAGAAATACCGTTTGGACGCCGTGCTGATCTTCGGCAGGTTGAGACCGTGCGCCGGGTTCGCGGCGAGCCGGTCCGCCCGTGTCCGCACGGCCCGATGATCGAGGGCGCCGAGCGGATAGCTCCCGAGCTGCCGTTTGGTGTGCCTGACCACGATGCCTCGCGCCCGTTCCCGCGAACTCGGTAGCCAGTCGGGGCGACTGGCTGCCGAGTTTGCGGGATCCGCCTGTGGGCCGGTGCGCATGCTGCGCCCTTCAGATGCCCAAGACCAGGCGAAGGCCGTCGGTTATCTTGGAGAGGACGTAGCTCGGGACATGTCCGACTGGATAGGGCTCGACGAACTCGCGGCCGACCGGGCCGACCTGCGACACCACTGCAACGGAGTCCTGCCCAAGCCCAGACGCCTCGACAGGCACGAGCACGTTGCCGGGAAATGCTTCGAGTGCAGTGTTCGAGGTCAGCGGAACGACAAGTACTGTCGCGATCTCAGTCGCGAGAAGCCATTGCTCTTGCATGACGACGGCCGGACGGCGCTTTGCTGGCTCAGAACCACGTGGTGACCCGAGGTCGACCCAGACGACATCGCCGTGGGAAATCACCAGTCCGTACCTTCACGCACGGTGCGCTCCGATTCGCGAAGGAATGGGCTGTCCGCGGCGGGCTGTCCGACGCGGGCGATGACCGAGTTGGCAAGCGTTGTCAGCTCGGCTTCGCCTTCCAACTCTTCCGCGAGGCGACTGCCCGCGAGGCGGTAAAACTCGGACCGGTTCATGCCGTGCCGCGCTGCTACGCGCTCGAAGCGTTCGAAGTCGGCGTTCGGGATAGAAATCGCTGTCTTCATAGCCAAAGTATAACAAGTTATACTTTCCCGAGCGAGGATCGCCCCCAATCGGCACGGCCCAAATTTCTCATTGACCGTTCCTTGGGTGACGTGCCCTACAGCTTGGTTACCCGCGCGGTGTGAAGATCAGGCTGGGATGGATGTTTGGTTGAAGTCAACCAAACCGGGGGCAGTCCCGTACTTCCCAGGGGAATCGACCTCCCACGCGGGAGCGTCGATGACCTCGCCACCGTCGCCCACACCCTCAACTCCCGACCACGGAAACGACTCGGTCTGGAAGACCCCTGCGGAAGTATTCAACGAGCAGCTAGAGTCGCTCCAAACAATCGGTGTTGCGACGACCAATCGAATCCGCCCTGCGACCCGCGGTCCGAGTGCAGAATACTGCCGTCGACGTCACGTTGCCCGATTGTGTTACGGGCCGCTGCGACGGCAAGGGATGCTTTCATCCGAGAGTCGATCGAATAGCCGACGATCCCATTCGACCACAGGTCCTTGATCGCGCAGAGGTAGATTTTGCCCGCGCCGGCTTGAATTCCAGCGTCCACGACGGCCTTTGCCGACTCCTCCGGCAGGCTCAAGTAGCCCTCCATGGGGTTGTGCCCCCGGATCACGATCTTGCCGGGCTCACCGATGGGAAGCAGTTCGATCGACTCCTCGACATCCGCCTTGGCGATTTCGACATCGCCCCCCCCCAGATGGCCCGGCCGATGCTTCCGGCGCAACGGCTACCGGCCGACGTGGATGAAGCTCGCGACCGGCGACGTCTCGGTGAGACCGTACCCCCTGATAGATCTCAATCAATAGATCTCGACGCCGAATTCGGCACGGAATCGTTCGATCGCCGCGACCGGGAGCGACGAACCACCCGAGACGGAGTAGCGCAGCTTCGGTCGCTTCGTGGTCTTCTTCGCCGCCTCGAGCAGCGGGATGTACGTTGTCGGCACGCCCATCATGATCGTGCACTCGCTGTTGATGAGGGCGCGAAGGGCCGTGGCACCGTTGAAGCGCGGAAGCGCGGAAGCATCACGATCTTCGCCCGCGCCCGCAGCCCGGTGTCGAGCGTGCACGTCTGGCCGAAGGTGTGGAGGAGGGGAAGACAGCCGAGGATCGTGTCGGTGGCTCGCAGGTCGAAGGTGTCGAGGAGGAGGGCGTCCGTCTGCTCGACGAGGGCGAGATGGCTGCCCATCACCCTCGTCGGCCTTCAGGAGGGCGTGGATCGGCACCACGATGCCGCCGAGGCTCAGGATGCCGTAGGAGATTCGCGGGAAATCGGCGACGTTCGGCACGAGCATCGCGACGGCATCCCCTCCGAGACCCCTCGCTTCGAGAGCGCGCCGGCGTAGGAACGGGCCTGCTGCCACAGCTCGGCATAGGTGGTCTCGGTCGGCCCCACCACCACGGCGACACTGTCCGGCCTGCGCTCGGCCGACTCCTTGAGAATCGAGGCAACGGAGAGAGGGGAATGACTCGGGTCGGTCATGGTGTTCCTGTCATCGTCGACTGGTGCGCGACCATCCGCGGGCACTCTTCGCACGCCACGGCACTGGCCTCGGCTGGGCAACACGGCGCGATTCGACCCGTCGAATCTGGACGGCGCCACTCGCGGGCGGGCTGGCTAGAGTACCTTCGACAGGAACGCCTTCGTGCGTTGGTGCTGTGGACTCTTGAGCACCTCGCGCGGATCGCCGGATTCGACGACGACGCCACCGTCCATGAAGACGAGGGAATCGGCGACCTCCCGGGCAAAGCCCATCTCGTGCGTCACGACGATCATCGTCATGCCGTCTTGGGCGAGCTTCTTCATCACGTCGAGCACCTCGCCGACGAGTTCGGGGTCGAGGGCAGACGTCGGTTCGTCGAAGAGCATGAGCTTCGGGTCCATGGCCAGGGCGCGGGCGATGGCGACGCGCTGTTGCTGGCCGCCGCTCAAGTGGGCCGGATAGGCATCCGCCTTGTCGCCGAGGCCCACGCGGGCGAGAAGTTCGCGCGCACGGGCCACGGCCTGGGACTTCGGTACGCGCTTGACCCTGATAGGCGCTTCGATGATGTTCTCGAGAGCGGTCATGTGGGGAAAGAGGTTGAAGCGCTGGAAGACCATTCCGATGTCGCGACGCTGGAACGCCGCCTCCCGAGGCTTCAGCTCGTGCAGCCGGTCGCCCTTCTCCCGGTAGCCGACGAGTTCGCCATCCACCCGCAGCCGACCCGCGTCGACCTGTTCGAGGTGGTTGATGCAGCGCAGGAACGTCGACTTTCCCGATCCGCTCGGCCCGACGAGGCACATCACCTCGCCCCGTCCGACGGTGAGCGAGATGCTCTTCAGAACCTGGTTCGAGCCGAAGCTCTTGGAGACGCGATCCGCCTCGACCATGGGGACCACGGGCGCGGTCATGGGCGCTCCTTCTCATCGGGCGTCGGTGTCGGCTCCCCCGTCGGGTCCGGCTCGGCGACGGCGATCGCCTCGGTCTGGACCGAGGCCCCGGCTGGCGTTGGTCGGGCGTCTCCGATCCCGCGGGCAAAGCGCTTCTCCAGAAAGTACTGCCCTACCATGAGCACCGACGTGATGGCCAGGTACCACGTCGAGGCGACGAGGAGAAGCGGGATGGGGGTGAAGGTCTCGACGGAGATGTCCCGCGAGCGCGCAAACAGGTCGAAGCTGAACGGCACCGCGGTCACCAGCGAGGTGGTCTTCAGCATCGAGATCACCTCATTCCCAGTGGGCGGGATGATCACCCGCATCGACTGCGGGATGACGATGCGCCACATCGTCTGGGTCCAACTCATTCCGAGGGCGACGGCCGCCTCCTCCTGGCCGTGGTCGACCGAGAGGATTCCGGCGCGCACGATCTCCGCGAGATAGGCCGCCTCGTTGAGGGCCAGGCCGATGATCGCCAGTTCAAAGGCATTCAGCGCCTGACCGGTCGGAAGGATGATGGCCGGGGGAAGAAAGGGGATTCCAATGGAGAGGGCAGGGTAGATCACCGAGAGCAGGCCCCAGAACACGAGTTGCACGTAGACGGGGGTGCCGCGGAAAATCCACAGGTAGAACCACGCGATGCTCTTGAACACGGGGTTCGACGACAACCGCATCACCGCGAGCAGGAGCCCGAGGACCACGGCGATGAGCATCGAATAGACCGTGAGCTGGATGGTCACGAACGCCGCCTGCGAAATCCGGCGGTCGAACAGGTACTTGGCGTAGACGTCCCATTGGAACGGCTTGCGCAGCGCGGCGTCCCAGAGGAACGCCGCAAGCAACACGAGGATGACCACCGCGGTGGGGGGGGGGGGCGGGGGGGGGGGCCCCCCAACCGGGGGACACGGGGGCGCGGG
>JANMBI010000022.1:0-3132 GCA_031360325.1 Frigoribacterium sp.
GTCACCTTTCCGATGTTCGAGAAGACTAGGGTGAATGGAAAGAGAGCACATCCGCTCTACGCCGAGTTGACAAAAACCCCCGATGCCGCTGGCAAGTCCGGACGGGTCTCCTGGAACTTCGAGAAGTTCGTGATCACGCGCCTCGGTGAGGTGCACCGCTTCCGCCCGACCACAGAACCGGATGCCCCGGAGATCGTATCTCTGATCGAATCCTCGCTCGCTTGAGCGACGCACGCCGAGAGGTAGCAGGCCGGATAGCCGCCCGCCGCCACTGCCCCGCACCGTCAAGATGACCGACAGTCGCGCCCCCGCCCTCGCCATCCTCCGGACACTCGTCGGGCGCGATGACGCGGTCTTCCATGACGGCCAGTTCGAGGCGATCGCGGCCCTGGTCGACGATCGCCGCCGCGCTCTCGTGGTGCAGCGCACGGGATGGGGAAAGTCCGCCGTCTACTTTGTAGCGACTCTCCTCCTGCGCCGGCGCGGCGCGGGACCGACCATCCTGATTTCGCCGTTGCTCGCCCTGATGCGCGATCAGGTTGCGGCCGCGGGCCGGGCCGGGGTACGCGCGGCGGCCATCAATTCGGCAAATTCCGACGAGTGGTCCGAGGTGCTCGCCCGGCTCGCATCCGATGAGGTCGATGTGCTCCTCGTCTCTCCGGAGCGGCTCAACAATCCCTCCTTTCGCACGGTACAGCTCCCGGCATTGCTCGCTCGCGCCGGGATGCTCGTTGTGGACGAAGCGCACTGCATCTCGGACTGGGGCCACGACTTTCGCCCCGACTATCGGCGACTGCGCGAGCTTGTGGCGCACCTGCCCGCGGGCATTCCGGTGCTCGCCACCACAGCGACGGCCAACAGCCGGGTGGTGGCCGATGTGGTCGAGCAACTCGGCAACCCGAGCGCGATCGCCGGCTCGGAGGTCCTGACGATTCGGGGCCCGCTCGCCCGGGCATCCCTCCGCCTCGGCGTGCTCGGGTTGGTAGACTCACAGGCTCGGCTCGGCTGGGTGCTGAGTCATCTCGCGGGGCTTCCGGGCAGCGGCATCATCTACATGCTCACGGTCTCGGCGGCGGAAGACACCGCCCGACTGCTGCGCGAAGCCGGCCACGAGGTGCACGCCTACACCGGCCGCACCGACCCGGCTGAACGCGAACAACTGGAGCGGCGCCTGGTGTCCAACGATGTCAAGGCCCTCGTTGCCACCAGCGCCCTCGGGATGGGGTTCGACAAGCCCGACCTCGGCTTCGTTCTCCACCTCGGCGCACCCTCCTCCCCCGTCGCCTACTACCAGCAGGTCGGCCGCGCCGGTCGAGCGACCGATAACGCGGACGTCTTGCTCCTGCCCGGCACCGAGGACGAATCGATCTGGAGCTATTTCGCAACCGCCTCCATGCCCTCGGAGCAGATGGCGCGCGCTGTTATCGCGGCCCTTGACGACACGGCTTCCGCGCATACCCCGATGTCGACGGCGACGCTCGAAGCCCGGGTCGACCTGCGACGCTCCCCCCTCGAGCTGCTGCTCAAGGTGCTGGATGTCGACGGGGCCGTGAGGCGCGTCTCCGGAGGGTGGGTGTCCACCGGAAGTGCCTGGAAGTACGACGCCGGCCGCTACGAACGCATTGCCTCCGCCCGTGCCGTCGAGCAACAGTCGATGCTCGACTACGAGACCACCACCGGGTGTCGCATGGAGTTTCTGCAGCGCGCCCTCGACGACGAGACCGCCGCACCGTGCGGCCGCTGCGACCGCTGCGCGGGGGCGTGGTATCCGACCGAAGTTCGTGCGGACGCCGTCTCCGTGGCCAGCGCGTCGCTCGACCGGGTGGGTGTCGCCATTGAGGCGCGAGCCCAATGGCCGAAGGGAATGGAGCGGTTCGGCATCCCGGTACGTGGCAATATCCCTCCGACCGAGCGCACCGAACCGGGGCGGGCACTTGCGCGACTCACCGACCTCGGCTGGGGTGGTCCGCTTCGGGCATTGCTTGCCCCGACGGCACCCGATGCGCGCGCGAGCCCGGCGCTGCTCAAGGCGTGCGTGCGAGTCCTCGCGGACTGGGGATGGGAGGAGCGACCGCGAGCCGTTGCGAGCGTGCCGTCGCTGCGGCATCCGTTGCTCATCGCGTCGGTGGCCGCAGGGTTGGCGGAGGCGGGAAAGCTTCCGTATCTCGGTCCGCTCGCGTTTGCCTCGGGAGGGCCGACCGGGGACCCCGGCGGCAATAGTGCGTATCGACTTGCCGGACTCTGGGAGCGACTTTCGGCGTCGGCCATGGACCTGCCGTCGGGGCCTGTGCTGCTCGTCGACGATCTAGCCGACAGCCGCTGGACCCTCACCGTGGCCGGGCGCCAGTTGCGCCGTGCCGGTGCCTCCGGCGTGCTTCCCTTCGTACTCGCTCTCCGCGCGTAGCGGGGCTGCCCGCGGCGATGGACACGGCCCTCGCCGCACGCCTCGGCGATCGAGCGCGCGCCCGAGCACTCTGGCACTTCGGGACTTCGGGACTTTCGTACTGTGCGGGGAGAGTCCAGTCGGGTACGGTGCGACACAGGACCCACGGAAGCGGAGACCGGATGACAACCGACCTGATCAATACCCTTGCCGGCGACACGAGCCCCCGGGACGTCGGTGGATCACCGAGCTGGACAGAGCGGCCGATCGGCCCCGTCGATCCCCACACCCTCGCGCAGGTGGACGCGTGGTGGCGAGCGGCGAACTACCTCTCGATCGGCCAGATCTACCTACTCGACAATCCGCTCCTCCGAGAACCGCTGGTTCGAGACGACATCAAGCCCCGACTTCTCGGACACTGGGGAACCACCCCGGGCCTGAATCTCCTGTACGCCCACCTCAATCGCATCATTCGAGAGAGGCGGCAGAAGACTCTGTACGTGACCGGCCCGGGCCACGGCGGTCCGGGAATGGTGGCCAACGGGTATCTCGAAGGCACCTATTCGGAGCTTCATCCCCCCATCCGACAAGATTCCGTCGGAATGCGTCGACTGTTTCGCCAATTCTCGTTTCCCGGCGGCATCCCGAGCCATGCGGCACCGAGCGTTCCCGGCTCGATCAACGAGGGCGGTGAACTCGGGTACTCGCTCTCCCACGCCTATGGCGCCGCCTTCGACAGTCCCGACCTG
>JANMBI010000123.1:0-4041 GCA_031360325.1 Frigoribacterium sp.
AGACGGTTCTCACCCACGATCGCCGTGACATCCGGGGCGAGCAGCGGGAGGGACTCCGCGAACGGAGACGGGTTGTTGGAGAGGAGGCTCACGGTGCCGAGGGTGGATGCCCGGCGCAGAGCCTCGACGCTCGCCGGGATCGCGGTCGACGCGAGGGCCCGGGCCTCCCGCCAATTCTCCAGCGTCAGCCGCGCCCCGGTCACCCGTTCGAACTCCGCGAGATACTCCGCCGACGTCGGCCACTCGCCGGCCTCGGCCCGAGTCTCGTACCCGCCGACCCACCAGGTCTTCGCGAGGTGATATTGGCTCGCTCCCGTCAGCAGACTGAGTGCGGGTAGCCGCAGGTGGAAATCGTACGCGTAGAGGGTCTTGTCGAAATCGAAGAAGTAGAGATCCACAGGGCTCCTCCCGGTCAGGCAATTGTCTCAGTCTCCGCCGTGAACGAGTGATCGCAGGGCCCGCCGGACACTCCGAAGTAGGATGTCTACCGATATGGCGACGATCTACGACTGCTCGAAGCAGGATGACCTTCTCACTGGCATGCGGCTCGCCCGGGTCGCCATCGGCCGCGGGCAACTGGTGGTGCTTCCGACCGACACGGTCTACGGGCTAGCCGCCGACGCGTTCAACGCCTCCGCGGTGCAGCGACTCCTCGATGCCAAGGGCCGCTCTCGACAGTCCCCTCCGCCCGTGCTTATTCCGGGCATCCCCACCCTCGATGCCCTTGCCGAGACCGTTCCTCCGGAGGTGCGCACTCTGGTCGCCGCTTTCTGGCCGGGAGGTCTCACCGTGATCCTGCCGGCGAATCCCTCCCTCGAGTGGGACCTGGGCGAGACGGGGGGGACGGTCGCCCTCCGGATGCCCAACAACCGAATCGCTCTCGAGCTTCTCGCGGAGACGGGGCCGCTCGCGGTCTCCTCGGCCAATCTCACCGGGGAGATTGCGGCTCGAACCGCCGCGGAGGCGGAACGGATGCTTGGCGATAGTGTCGAGGTCTACCTCGATGGCGGCGAGGTCGGCCTCGACTATGAGGCGGCCGGACTCGGTTCTACCATCGTCGATGCGACCGGCCTGCTCGACGGGGGGGTCCTGAAGGTCGTGCGCCACGGGGTGATCACCGAGGCTCAGATCGACGCGGTGCTCGCGGAGGCGACCGAGTCCTCGCCGTGAGACTCATCATCTATGTCGCCGCCGGCGGGCTTTCCGCGGTGGTCACCTACGTCCTCTCGGTGGTGATCGCGCGGCTCGGCATGAAGTATCGGCTGTACCCGGCGATCCGGGAACGGGATGTGCACAGCCGCCCGACGCCCCGGCTGGGTGGCGTGGCGATGTTCCTCGGCATCCTCACCGCGTTCGGCGTCGCTTCGCAGCTTCCCCAGTTCCACCTCATCTTCGCCAAACCGGGACCGATCTTCGCAATTCTCGGCTCCGCTCTCATCATCGTGCTCATCGGCGTCGCTGACGATGTCTGGGATCTCGACTGGGTCACGAAACTCGCCGGACAGATCATTGCCGCCGGGCTCCTCGCCTGGCAGGGGGTCCAACTCACGAGCCTGCCGATCGTCGGCGGCATCGTGGTTCTGTCTTCGTACACCGGACTGATCATCACGGTCTTCGCGATCGTGCTGGTGATGAACGCGATCAACTTCATCGACGGCCTCGATGGCCTCGTGGCGGGGGTTGCCATCATCGCGAATGGCGCCTTCTTCATCTACACGTACATTCTGGTGACCCGAATCGCGGCGGCCGAATACTTCAATGTCGCCCTGCTCATCTCCGCGGTGCTCATCGGCGCCTGCGTCGGTTTCGTTCCCCTCAACTGGCACCCGGCGAAACTGTTCATGGGCGATGCCGGGGCGCTCCTCGTCGGGCTTCTGATGGCGACGTCGGCGATTTCGGTGACCGGACAGGTCGATCTCGCCGCGCTCCAGTTCGCGAAGCAGATCATTCCCGCTTTCATCCCGATCCTGCTTCCCCTGGCCATTCTGATCATTCCATTGCTCGATTTCGGTCTTGCGGTGTTCCGTCGGCTGCGGGCGGGCAAATCACCATTCAGCGCGGATCGCAAACATCTGCACCACCGCCTGCTCGACATGGGGCATTCCGACGTGCACGCGGTGCTGATCTTCTATTCCTGGACCGCTGTCGTCTCGGTCGGATGTCTCCTCTTCATCTTCTTCGACGCGATCTGGGGCGTGCTGTTCGTGATTGTCGGCTTCGTGGTCTGCACCGCGTTCACCCTCGCCCCGCTCACCCGGCGGAAGGCGGTCGAGGCCTCCGTGCAGTCGGCACCGTCCGACACGGAGGACGACTCTTCCGTCGCCCGCTTCGACCCGCTTGATTCGGCGTCGCACGACTCCTCCTCGCCGGACGCCACCACGAAGGAACCATCATGAGCGCCATTCCCATCCTCAAACGGACCCTCGTCTACGGCGGTTTCCTCGCGATCGCGATCGCGGTGATCGGCTCGGCCGTCGGACTGAGCGTCGCCGGGGCAGTCGGACTCGTCAGCGCCCACATCGGGACGGCGATGGCGATGGTGTTCCTCGGCATCACCGCGGCAAGCATTGTGCTCGCGACGAAGGTGGCCAAGGGCGACCTTCTGAGTGTGGCCTTCTTCGGAATCGTGATGGGCGCATGGATACTCAAGCTCATCCTCTTCATCGTGTTGATAGTGCTTCTCAAGGACCAGTCGTGGATCCAAACCCAGATTCTCTTCCTCACCGTGATCGTTGCCGTGGTCGGAACTCTCGTCGTCGACGTGGTCGTCATCGCCCGGTCTCGACTGCCGTACGTCAGCGACATCCACCTGCCAGGGGAGCCCGCTTCACCCCGGGATCCACGACCATAGAGGTTCGAACGAGCCGATTCTCTTGATAGAGTTATGACGAACGCCCCCCTTCTTCTCGCCGCGTGAATACGCCCCGATTCTGGAGTTAGCGCTGCTACCCCACGTTCTCAATCAGTTTCTCCCCCTCGCCACCGGCGGCGGAGGCGGAGGAGGCTTTGTCGGTCCCAATATCGCCGAATTTTTCCCCCCGGTCGTGCTCTTCGCCGGAACCCCATTCGAGTTGAACCGGATCATGTTGATCCGCATCCTCGTCGCCACGGTGATCATCGTCGTCTTCTGGTTGGGGACGCGCCGGATGGGCGTTGTGCCCGGTCGCGGCCAGTCGCTGATCGAGATGGGTCTCGATTTCGTGCGGGTCGGCATCGCCGAGGACCTGCTCGGAAAGAAGGACGGCAAGCGTTTTCTCCCGATTCTGACCACCTTCTTCTTCATGATCATCGCTATGAACCTGACCGGTGCGGTTCCCGGACTGAACATCGCCGGTACCTCGGTGATCGGCGTGCCCCTCGTGCTTGCGGCGATCGCGTATGTCACCTGGATCTACGCCGGGCTGCGCAAGCATCCGATCAAGTTCCTGCGAAACTCCCTGTTCCCGCCCGGGGTTCCCAAGGGGCTCTACATCATTGTGACTCCGATCGAGGTCCTGTCCACTTTCATCGTGCGTCCGGTGACTCACACCCTCCGACTCCTGATGAACATGATCGTCGGCCACCTGCTGCTGGTGCTGTTCTTTCTCGCCACGTCCTTCTTCTTCTTCGAGGCACCGGGGCTGTTCAAGTTGTTCGGTGTCGGAACGCTGGCATTCGGATTCGTCTTCACCCTCTTCGAACTCCTCGTCGCGGTCTTGCAGGCCTACGTCTTCACCATCTTGACGGCCGTCTACCTCCAGCTCGCTCTCGCAGACGAGCACTAGAACCGACGGAATCAGCATCATGCGAATCGGGCAACCGCCCGACTCACCATTACGGAAGGAAACACAACGTGGACACCACCACTGTCGCCGCGCTCACCGGGAACATCGCAACGGTCGGCTACGGCCTCGCAGCCATCGGCCCGGCCATCGGTGTCGGCATCGTCGTCGGGAAGACGATCGAGTCGGTCGCGCGGCAGCCCGAACTTCAGGGTCGCCTTACGGTCCTCATGTACATCGGTATCGCTTTCACCGAGGCTCTCGCCTTCATCGGTATCGC
>JANMBI010000143.1:0-3916 GCA_031360325.1 Frigoribacterium sp.
TGCGCCGGGACCCTTTGGCCTCACGAATTATGGTCAGATCGCGGAAAATGCTCCGCAGCAGAAGGAGAAGCAGCGTCGCAAACACAGCGTAGACCAGAAGCGGCAGACCGATGTCCCGGAGGCCGCTCACCGTCGGAAGCAGCCGGCCGAACGGGCTCACCGTTGACGCGACGGCGCTCGCCGACGGGGCGGGGCGGGCAGCCGCCGCCGGTGTCCCGCTCGACGGCGCGGTGGGCGTAGCCGAGGTGGGGGCCCGACGGTTGAGGCGGATCCAGTCCCTCAGGTCATTTGCCGGATCGGCCGTGACGGCGGGCACCGCCGCGCCTACGGCCGCCGCGGCGTCGAACAGTCCGCTGCCGTACACGATGGGGGTGCCCTTGGGTCGGGCGGTGGCGGTGAGGCGATGGATGATGCTGCCGGCACTCAGCGTGGGATGCGAGGCCTTGATGAGCGCGAGCACCCCAGCGACGAGCGGAGTCGCCCCGCTGGTGCCCGCCCAGCCGTAATACCCTCCCCCGGGCGCCGCACCGACGAGCCCCTCGCTCGGCGCAGCCACCGACAGGGTGATGCCCTGAGAGGAGGCGTCGAAGCTCGCGTTTCCGTTCTGGTCGACACCGGCGACCACCACCACCCCGGGCATGGTCGCAGGCGCGCCCACCTCGGTCGTGCCACTCCCCCGGTTCCCGGCAGCCGCGACCACGATCACTCCCTTCTCCATGGCGTAGAGGAAGGCGTCATCCCAACTGGTCGGCCAGTCAAGGGTGTTCCGGGTCAACGACATGTTGATGATGTCCGCACCGTGATCGACCGACCAGCGCACGGCATCCGCTATCTGCTGATCGGAGTCCACGGTGCCGACACCGAATCCCACCGACACAGAGAGGATCTTCGCGTCGGGCGCGACTCCGAGGATGCCGCTGCCGGACGCGGAGCGCGCGGCGGGTCCGTGCCCGTGGCCGGCGAGCAGGGACGCCACCATGGTGCCGTGCTGGCTGTCCGTCCCGATCGGAGTCTGACCGTTCGCCGCGCCGACGCCCGAGACATCCGTTCCGCCGATAACGGTTCCGGTGAGATCGGGGTGCGATCCGTCCACACCCGTGTCGATCACCGCGATGGTGACACCGGCACCTCGCGTCGTGGCCCAGGCCGTCTCGATCCCGTAACCGGCGAGCCAATACTCCCGGTCACGGATGTTGTCGGCGGATGCCGGGGTCGAAACGAGCAGACCGGCCGCGATTCCGAGCACGGTACCGACGGCCAGCGCGCGGAATCGCCCTATTCGCACTGACAGACGCTCGGCGACCAGGCGGCGCGGGCGAGGGCGAGGTCGCCGATCGGATTCACGCCCGGCCCTACCGCGAGGGAATGCCCGGCGAGGGCGTGTAGGCATTTCACCCGCAGCGGCATTCCCCCGGCGGAGACTCCGGCGATCTCCTCGACGAACTCGAGACTTTCCCGGTCGGCGAGATAGGCCAGGTGGGCCTCTCGGTACCCGGCGGAGATCCGCTCGTCGGCCAGTAATTCCTGGAACTCTCCCATCACGCCGGTGGCTTCGAGGGTGGACATCGCTGCCGTGGCCGCCGGGTGGCTGAGGTAGTACAGGGTGGGGAACGGCGTGCCGTCATCCAGCCGCGGACGCGTCGCCACCACTGTCGGTCGACCGCACACGCAGCGGGCGGCTATGCCGATGACGTTGCGGGCGGGGCGACCGAGCTGGCGGGAGACCGCGTCGACGTCCGCCTCGGTGGGGGCGGCGAAGGGCGGGGTGCTCACTTCTTCGAGCCGGAGAGTTGCGCCTGGCCCGTGATCACGGGGGCGACGATCGTGTTCGGCGGGGCATCCGTGAGACCGGCGGTGAAGACCGATGACAGCATGGCCTTGACCCAGTCGACCTGTGTCGTCTGCAGTTTGGCGCTGATCGGTTGGCCGTTGGGCGTGGTCGGAGCGGACGCTCGTGCGTCGGTGATGAGGTAGCTGTATTCACCCGGGAACACGTAATCGAGGCGTTCACGGGCGAGCGCCTCCACGTATTTGGGGTCGCTCCAGCGTGCCTTCTGTCCCTCAAGGTCTTTCAGGGACTGCTTCGAAGCGGCCACCTGAGACTGCAGGTTGGCGATATGTTGACGCTGTTCCACGAGAATGCGCAGCGAGGGAGCCAGCACGACGATGAACATCACAATGAGGACGAGGGCGGTGACCGCGAACCCGGAAAGTCGGATGCTCCTAAGCCACTGGTGTGTCGGAGCCTCCGGCGGAAGCTGCACGGGCACTCGCGTCGATGAACCTCTCGGCGTTCGCGGGTGCCCGGGGCGGCGATCCTTGGTCATGAGTCGAGCCTAAACGAGCAATTCTGTCGACGGTCTCGACACGTGCAGAACTCAGCCCTTAAAGCGGGGAAACGCGCTGCGGCCGGCGTAGACGGCGGCCTCGGCGAGTTCCTCCTCGATGCGCAGCAGCTGATTGTACTTCGCTACGCGCTCACTTCGGGCCGGGGCTCCGGTCTTTATCTGTCCGGCGTCCGTCGCCACGGCGAGATCGGCGATCGTGGTGTCCTCGGTCTCGCCGGTGCGGTGCGAGAGGATCGCCGTGTATCCGGCGCGTTGGGCCAGGGCCACGGCATCCAGGGTCTCGGTGAGAGTTCCGATCTGATTCACCTTGACCAGGATGGAGTTGGCCGCCGAGAGATCGAGACCCTTTTGGAGTCGTACCGGGTTGGTGACGAACAGGTCGTCGCCGACGATCTGCACCCTGTTGCCGAGTTCGGCAGTGAAGTGCTGGTAGCCCTCCCAGTCATCCTCCTGCAGGGGGTCCTCGATCGAGACGAGCGGGTAGTTGGCGGCGAGGTCGGCGAAATAGGCGGTGAGCTCGAGCGCCGTGAGCTGCCTGCCCTCGAAGTGGTACGAGCCGTCCCGATAGAACTCGGTCGCTGCGACATCGGTGGCCAGCGCGATGTCCGCCCCGAGGGTGAAGCCGGCCTGCTCGATGGCGGCCGCGATGAGATCGAGCGCCTCGCGGTTGCTCGAGAGATTGGGCGCGAAACCGCCTTCGTCGCCGAGACCGGTGGAGAGGCCCTTCGACTGGAGGAGCGACTTGAGCGAATGGTAGGTCTCCACCCCCCAGCGCAGCGCTTCGCTGAACGACGACGCGCCTAGGGGAACGATCATGAATTCCTGCACATCGATGTCGTTGTCGGCGTGCGAGCCGCCGTTGATGATGTTGAGCAGGGGCACCGGGAGCACGTGCGCGTTCGGCCCGCCGACATAGCGGAACAGCGGCAGATCGGCCGAGTCGGCGGCAGCCTTGGCGACCGCGAGGGACACGCCGAGGATGGCGTTCGCGCCGAGCTTCTTCTTGTTGTCGGTGCCGTCGAGCTGGATCATGGCCGCGTCGATGAGGCGCTGATCGGTGGCGTCGAAGCCCTCCAGGGCCGGGCCGATCGTGTCGATGACCGCCGACACGGCCTTCCCGACGCCCTTGCCGCCATAGCGCTTCTTGTCCCCGTCGCGCAGCTCGTAGGCTTCGAAGGCGCCGGTCGACGCCCCGGACGGAACGGATGCTCGAGCGACGATGCCGTCTTCGAGAAGCACCTCCACCTCGACGGTGGGGTTGCCTCGGGAATCGAGGATTTCGCGGGCGCCTACTGCTTCGATCAAAGCCACGACGGGACTCCTTCAGCTGGGGGGATTTGCGTTCGTTATCCTACTCGGCGTCGAGTTTGCGAAATCGCAACTCCGCCATCGTGACCGCAGGGCCCGCGCCCGCTGAGCCCGGTATGGTTGCGATCTCGGTGAAGCCGGATGCCGCGAGCTGGCCGAGCAGCGGCCTGAGGTTGCGCGGGGATCGCTCAATTCGAACGCGACGACCGCTGGCGACGAGCTCCGACTTGAGCCGCATCAACGTGGTGGATGTCACGTCA
>JANMBI010000180.1:0-20755 GCA_031360325.1 Frigoribacterium sp.
GTGCTCGCCGGGGAAGACGAGGAGATGGCGACCTACATCGCGCAACTCGAGCAGGCGCGCGACACCGTCGACTCCCCGGAGGCGAGCGGAGAGGCGATCGCCGAGGAGTTCGAGAAGTATCTTCGGCGACGCGACGGCAAGGCGGACGGTCGGGGATCCACCGGTCCCGGGGGTCCCCCACCGCCGCCCCCCGACGACCGTCGCCCGCGCGGGTAGTCCCGCCCGGGCGGTCGCGGGTGTCTGCCTAGCGAACCGGCACGGGCAGGAGGCGGATGCCGAGCAGCGCGTCGATCGCGGTGATCTCCGCCATCGAGGCCACTCTGCCGCCGCAGATCCGAGCGTCGATGGCCTCGATCGCGCCCGGGGTGTCCAGGTCGTTGGCGAGTATGGCGCGGAGTTCGGCGACGAACCCGTCCCCGTCGTTTCCTGCTGCGGCACCGGCGGCCCAGGACGACCAGGACGCCAGGCGCCCGTCGGCGATGCGGAGGTGGGCATCCGTCCACTCCCAGTCGCTCCGATAGCGTTCGGACAGGACGGCAAGTCGAATCGATCGCGGGTCGGCGCCGCCCGCGATGAGGCCAGAGACCAGCACGAGGTTTCCAAGAGATTTGCTCATTTTTGCACCGCCGTAGGCGACCATGCCGGCGTGGGCATAGATGCCAGCCAGCGGTTGGCCGGTGAGGGCGGCCGCATGGCCCGCAGTGAACTCATGGTGCGGGAAGACGAGATCGCTCCCTCCCCCATTCACGGTGAGCGGGGACGGAAGGTGCTCGAGCGCGATCACCGAACACTCGACGTGCCATCCGGGGCGACCGCGACCGAGGACCGAGTCCCAGGCCGGCTCACCGACCCGCTCTGCGCGCCAGAGCAGCGGGTCGAGTGGATCCCGTTTGCCGGGCCGTTGGGGGTCTCCCCCGCGTTCGGCACTGAACGCGAGCATTGTGGCGCGATCGAGGGTGCTCTCCCGGCCGAGGCGCCACGCGGGCAGTTCGATCGAACTGTCGAAGTAGAGGTCATCGTCGGCGTCGGGGCTCGCGACCGGGTAGGCCGCGCCGTTCTCCACGAGGATCTTCACCGCCTCCGCGACATCCGCAATGATGTCCGTGACGGCGACGTACTCGTCCGGCGGGATGACTCGGAGCTGTTCCATGTCGCCACGGAACAGCTCGATCTGCGAGGCCGCCAGCTCGCGCCAGTCCACGCCGTCCCGTGCCGCGCGCTCGAGCAGCGGATCGTCGACGTCCGTGGTGTTCTGCACGTAGCGCACCTCGAACCCGGCATCCCTCCAGAGGCGGATGAGCGTGTCGAAGGCGAGATATGTCGCCGCGTGTCCGAGATGGGTGGCGTCGTAGGGCGTGATGCCGCAGACATAGACGCTCGCGAGGGTCGACGACAGCGGCTGTGGGCGGGCCTCCACCAGCTTTCCACTCGCGGTGTCGAAAATGCGCGGAACGGGTCCGTCACCGGGTAGAACAGGCACGGTGGGGTGGGTCCAGGATTGCACCCCTCCAGCCTAAAGGAGCGTTGTGGCCGCGGTTCCCCTCGGCTACGCCGAGGGGAGAACCCCCGTGAGGAGCAGCACGAGGAGAGCGCCGCCGAGAAGGATGCGGTAGACCACGAAGGGCAGGAACGACCGCTTCGAGATGTAGTTCATGAAGAAGACGATCACCCCCAGTCCGACGACGAAGGCCACGATCGTCGCCACCGCCGTCTCCCCCGCGGTGAAGACCTCGACCCCGGGAGACCTGATGGTCTTGTAGAGCTCGAACAGCCCGCTTCCGAAGACGGCGGGGATGGCCAGCAGGAACGAGTAACGGGCCGCCGCGGCGCGCTCGTAGCCCATGAAGAGGCCGGCGGAGATCGTGCCACCCGACCGGGAGACGCCCGGGATAAGGGCGAGTGCCTGCGCCCCGCCGAAGATCGCGGCGTGTGGAACGGTCAGATTCCGCAGCCGTCGCTTCTTGGCACCGACGTAGTCCGCGATCCCGAGCAGGATGCCGAAGAGGATGAGGGTGATTGCCACGATCCAGAGCGAGCGCAGGGTCGTCTCGATGGTCTTCTGGAAGAGCAGTCCGAGAACCACGATCGGAACCGAACCGAGAATGATGTACCACCCCATCTTCGCATCGGGATCGCTGCGGGGAACGCGTTTGACCAAGGAGAGACACCAGCGGGAGATGATGCGCCACAGGTCGGGGGCGAAGTAGACGATGACCGCGAGTTCCGTGCCGATCTGGATGATCGCGCTGAAGGCCGCACCCGGATCCTTCCCCGTGCCGAGAAGCGGCCCGACAATGCGCAGGTGGGCGCTCGAAGATATGGGAAGGAACTCGGTGAGGCCCTGCACGAGGCCCAGGATGATGGCGTTGAGAAGGCCCACGGCGAGTCCAATCAGTAGTCGAGAAGCAGGTCCCCGAGGACTCGCCTGCCAAACACTAACGCGTCGAGCGGCACGCGCTCGTCTACGCCATGGAACATGGCGGGAAAATCGAGTTCCGGGGGCAATTTAAGGGGCGCGAAGCCGTAGCCCTTGATCCCGAGCCGGGAGAGCGCCTTGTTGTCGGTTCCCCCCGAGAGCAGGTACGGGAGCACGGGGGCTCCGGGGTCGTGGGCGCCGAGCGCGGCGGTCATCGCCTCGACAAGCGGTCCGGAAAACGCCGTCTCCAGGCCGATGTCTCGGTGGAGCACGACAATCTCGATGTCGGGGCCGACCAGTTCCGCGAGTCGGGCGAGCACGGCATCCTCTTCGCCCGGGAGAGTTCGGATGTCGACCAGCGCTTCCGCGGTGTCGGGGATCACGTTGTGCTTGTACCCGGCCGTGAGGGCGGTGGGATTGGTGGTGGTGCGCAGCGAGGCCTGGATGAACCGACTCGTCGTGCCGGTGGCGAGGGCGATCTCATCCGGCCCCACGCGCTGAGGGTCGACCTCGAGGATGCGGGCGAGCTCGCCGAGAAGCTCTGAGGTGGTCTCGGTGAGGCGCACCGGCCACTCGTGCCGCCCGACCACCGCGACCGCTTCGGCGAGTTTTGTGACCGCGTTGTCTCGCATGACATGCGAACCATGCGACGCCGTGCCCCGAGCGATGAGCTTGACCCAGACCAGCGCCTTCTCACCGGTCTGCAGCAGGTAGGCGCGCGTTCCATTGAGGGTGATCGAGTAGCCGCCGACCTCGCTGATCGCCTCGGTGGCGCCGGCGAAGAGTTCCGGATGATTCTTCACGAGATAGCCGGAACCGAGCACTCCCCCGGCCTCCTCGTCCGCGAAGAAGGCGATAACCAGGTCTCGTGCTGGTTGCTTTCCTGCGCCGAGGACGTCGCCGAGAGCCGTGAGCATCATCGCGTCCATATTCTTCATGTCGACCGCGCCCCGCCCCCAGAGCATGCCGTCCTTGATGACCCCGCCGAAGGGATCCACGCTCCAATTGTCGGGCTGGGCGGGCACCACATCGGTGTGCCCGTGCACGACGAGAGCGGGTTTCGAGGGGTCGGATCCCTCCACGCGAGCGACCACGCTTACGCGGCCGGGCTCCGATTCGAACAACTCCGGACTGAGCCCGAGCGCCGTGAGGTGGGCCGAAATGTACTCCGCGGCATCCGTCTCGCCGTTGGATCTACCGCCCCCGTAGTTCGTCGTGTCGAAACGGATCAAGTCGCGGGCAATGCGCGCTGTCGCGTCGAGCTCGTCCCCCGGAGGTACAGTCAACATGCCTCAACGGTATCGTCTCGACGCTTGCGCAGCACGTTCGAGAGCGACCTCGGCCGCATGCTATTGTCATACGTCGGTGGTTCTGAACTCGGAACTGCCGAATGCGCGCGGATGGCGGAAATGGTAGACGCGCCAGCTTGAGGTGCTGGTGCCCGTTAGGGCGTGGGGGTTCAAGTCCCCCTTCGCGCACAGAGGGGTAGTTCGGGCAATTGCCCGGTACTCGTTCAGAAAATGGGTCGCGACAACTGTTCATCGGTTGTCCGGCCCGTTTTTTGTGCCCGGAGGAGGTCCTTCGGATGATCAGGCGCCTCGACCGATGACCCGTTAACGAAGAAATGGCGTGCCTGAAGGATTTCAGGCACGCCGGGTTGTTCGGTTCTTGCAGGTAAGGGAATCGTTTGAAAAGCGGGAGGCTAGCCAGGCGGGTCTGAAGCGTCGTTGGCTTCGGTGGCCTGTTTCGTCGATTGCCAGTAGCTGCCCGGCAGTCGGTTGTTCTTCGGGTTGAGGGTTTTGAGTTTGAGTTGCTCTTTGTAGAAGCTCACGATCTTGCGCATGTTCTCGACGACGGTCGCGAGGGCGATGACGAGGTAGCTGAACGTGTTGCCGCGAACGGCACGCTTTTCGGCGTCGGCGATGTCCTCATACTGGCTTCTCTTCAGGTTCCGGTTCACGGATTCGACCCCATTGCGCATGCCGTTCGCGGCGCGCCATTCGTCGCTGCCCCAGGGGTAGTACTGCTCGTGCTTGAGGCCTCCAGCGTTGGGATTCTCAGCGTCTTTGCCTTCAGGGCGCTTCATGGACACGGTGCTGCCTTGATGGGTGCCGGGTTTCGCCTTCCATTTGGCGTAGTCGGGAGATTCGGTGGGGATCAGGTATCTGCGAGTCCAGTCACTTTCCATGTGCCCCTTGGGTTTGAGTTGGGACCTCGCACGCTGGACGCTCTGCTGACGGTAACGGTCCTCCGCCCGATCTCGTTCTCTTCTGGCGATGTCGAGAGCTTTCTTCTTGTCGGCGGCCGTGGAGGTGATGTCCCGTTTGGAGCTCTTCTTGATCGCGTCATATGTGTTGCGTGCCGCCAAGATGACCTTGTCAGCGTCGCGGAGAACCTTCGGCAGGGTGTCGAGGTACCAGGCGCCGGAGATCTGGACGAAGCCGCGCGGATCGAATGCCTGTTCGCCGAGGTCGTTTTCTCGATAGTTGAAGACGTGCTTGAACCCGCGCAGGCGGAGCGGGACGGCGTATTCGTTGTAGAGCCCATTGGAGTAGGCGCGGTCGACGATGAACAGGTTTGCTTTGTGACCGCGCTGAAGCAGCGAGTCGGCGATTCGGACGCCTTCGCCGATGATCGCTCCGGGGATGTGGAAGGAGATGCCGACGGTGAGGAGAGGGAATCGTTCTTCCTCTTCGCGGTAGTTCGCGGTCATGCGGGCGATTTCGATCTCGATCCCCCAGTTCCGTTTTCCCTCGGGTGTTCCCTTGTATTTCTTGCTGGGGTCGGCTTGGTTGAATATCGCGGCGTCGAGGTGGGTGACAGCGCCATGGCTGCCCTCTCGCTGGTACCAGCCGCCATCGGGGTTCGCTGTTCGCCGATCGCCCTTGAGGTTCTTCGCTGAACGGTTCCCTGCCTTTCCATAGAGGCCGGCGAATGTCGCGTCAAGGCAGACGTTGCCGTCTGAGCGGTCTCGGAGTTCTTGAGGCAGACACAGTCGGGAGCCCTCGATAAGTGAGGACCCGAGTGTAGACATTCGCTCGCGTCGCATCGCGCAGTCGGCTGTGTCGCGGGCGTTGACCATCTCCACGAACTCGGCTTCGGTGAGAACCTTGTCTCGCCGTCCGGGAAACTCGTCGACCAACGCGATGAGACGTTTGATGGCTTCCCAGATCCGGTCGTAGATGCGATCGTCGTGCCCGTCGTGGGTCAGCCCGAGAATGGTGCGTTGCGTCTTGCTGAGATGCCGGAAGGTCGCTCCCATCTCGGTGATCAGGGTTGCGCGTCTGAGGCGGAGCTGGAGAAATATCAGGGTGAGAGCGGCGGCCGGGGTGAGGATCGCGTGCCGTCCGGCCGCCGACTTCACGTCCTCCGCACGCCACTGGACGAGAAGTTTCCGGGCTCCTGACTTCTTCAGGACCTTGTCGACCTCGACAACGCAGACGCTGATGGGGTCTTGGTCCTCGGCGTTGAGGTAGTCCTGCATTCCCTGTCCGAAGGTCTCCAACATCCAACGTTCGGCTTCGGCATACTTGCTGACGTTCGTGGGGCGGCTCACAGGGTGCCTCGCAACTGTGCGTCGCGCTGGTCAGCGGTCGGCCGTGGGACGAACTGGGCAAGTCGCGAGATTGATTCCAGGGACTGCAGTCCGGCGGCTTCCATCAGGGTGAGTACGTCGACCCGGTTGACCATCTGGGTCACCAACCAGGTGTTGCGCAGTCTCCGGACGGTGACAGTCGGAGTTCCGCGCGGGTGCAGGGTCTTCGCCACGAACGCGCTCACGACATCGTTCTCGGTCCGGGATCGTTGCGGAAGGAACACGAACGAATCGTCTGGAAGGTCGTTCACCTGGGTTGCGATGATCTCCTCGAACTCGGCGCTGACGACAACCCGTCGTTTGAGGTCCCCATCGACGAAGACGGTGAGCTCGACAGATCCGTCGGTGCGTACGGTCACGGCGTCACGCTTCAGGTGTGCGATCTCGATCGAGCTGAGGCCGGCACCGGCGCCGAGCGCAACCAGGGTTGCTGCGTTGCTTCGCCGGTAGGGGGTCGACTGGCCGGCCGCCCACCGGTCGAGAGCGATGATGTCGGACTCGGTGTAGGGCGCTCCCATCGACTTCTCGTTCAACGGCATGGGCTTGCGCGGGTTCTTGTCGGGGTTGACGACCTCCGCCACCCGGAAGATCCACGCCCGATAGTTTCTCCGCGTGCCCGGCGCCAGCTCCCGAGGCAGCACCTCGCGCACGTAGGTTTCGATCAGGTCGCGATCGAACACGATGAGCGCGTCAAGCTCGCAACCGACCACGAACACCGCCCAGTGGACGAAGCGCATCACCGGGCCGAGGAGGGTCTCGACCGCGTAGGCCGTCATCGGGAGCGCCAGGGCGATCGAGTCCGCGACGAAGGAACGAATGACTTCCACATCCGCGGACGGCAGGGACGGTTCGTACTCCGTGAACTTCCGGGCGACGTCATCACTGATCCGCGCACGGATGGCGTCCATCGCGCCCTTGGCCGACTCAGCCACCTGGGTGCCGAGCCGGAGGGTGGTGCGGGCGGTGACGATGGCCGGATCCTCGAACACCTCGCCAAACCGCAGGATGCGCTGAGAAGCGTCGTACGTCACGGAAGCAGGCTTCAGTACGTGACCGCGCCGCGAAACGACGGTCGTGGTGGTGGTGCGGCCGGTGGAGGGACGCGTGGACTTGGTGGAGGCTGCAGGTTTTGGATTCACAAAGCCGTGCGTGTGCGGCTACCACCGGCCGCCGATCAACCCCAACCGTGCAATGCACCGACAATCGGTGCAATATTGCTGGTTCAGGGATGAATGGGCTTATCTGTCGTCCAAAACGGTGAATTCTGCGTAGAGTGATGTTATGCCACGACCACCGAAGCCTGGCGGCGCGGTGTTCGAACCGCGATCCTTCACCGACAACCCCAAGAAGTTCGGCAACACGAGCTCCCGCCTCACCGCCGGTCCGATCGACACCCCGCAGCAGGCCGCCGCCGAACTCCAACATGCGCTGAGCAACAAAATCCGCGAGCACCTCCTCGACCTGGGGCTCGACCTCAAGGGCTTCTGTGCGGAACGGACCTTGCCGGCCGGGCTGAGCTTCGAGCGCTTCTACCGGATCAGCAACGGCACCACCATGATGGGTCTCACCGACCTCACCTTCTGGGCTGGCGAGATTCCAGACTTCGCCGACACCATCCACCACACCGTGTCGAAAGTCACCGCGGAAGAGGCTCGCTCGACCAACTGAACTGTGCGGCGTCAGGGCGTCGAGGCGCCAGGCATGCGAGCGGCCGCGGCGCGGCGAAACGAATGGGAGCCTGTCGCACATTCACTTCACGGTAGACAGAATTTCAAAATCATTCTCCCGTTGTGGAAGACAATTTAGATACTGCCGGCGCGGCTACACGATCCTGTACGACAGCGAGCGCAACGCGACTACCCGTTCCCCCGCCAGCGTGCCGCGGCGGAACGAGAGGCGCTGCTTGTCCACCCAGGCGGCCAGAGCTCGCTCCGACGCGGACGTTGAGCGGTATTTCGGCATCCGCTGCTCTTGGATCAAGAACACACGCAGCTGTTCCCGCCACTGACCCCACTGGTCACCCAGCGGGTCCCACGAGAACCCGGGCACCTGCTCGAGCAACTCACGCTGCCAGGCCGGCAACACATCCCGCTGCTCCCTGCGCCGCTGGTACCTCAACCAGCCCGCGAGTCGGTTCTTCTCGATCTGTCCCTCCCCCACCGGAGAGGCGATCTCACGAGGCATGGAACCCGTTCGCGCCTGATAGCGCACCAGCGCTGCATATCGCGTGATCCACGTGATCCTGCGAGGGTCGTTCCCGGACTGCGGGGACTTGATTGATGTCGGCACGCGGCCGCCCTTCCGGACGGCACGTTTGGCCTATCCGGAAGATGCATGCGCGGCAGCGTTGTCAACAGCCTCGCTGGCATGAGGTTCAGGGTCAGTCAAACGTCATAGGAAGGGATTTTCGGCCCGTGTTGGGAGGACGCGAAGATCAAAACCGAAGCCGAAGGTTCAAACTGCAGCTGATTGAACGGCGGAAAGTCCGGGATCGTCGCTATCGTTGTCGCCGACACTGCGCCGATGGTGAGCCTGCTGATTTGGACCGCAGTCGGCCCGGCCGCCGGCCACAAGATCTGGCAGTAGCAGCGAGGGCCAAATGGATTGCGGCGTCCACGTTTTGGGCTCGCCGCTGCAGGAGGATCAGCACCAACTCCCCGTGAGCCAGGTTGCATTGTCCAGAGATTGTCCGCAAGTCGAACCCCGCGCGGCGATAACTATCAGAGTAGATGCGTTTCGACGATCTCAGGACACCTCGACGGTCTCGCCTGCTGCAGCCGAGTTGTCGGTCGACTCACCCATCATCATGAGGTAGTGACCCTGCTGTTCTTGCGCCTCAAAGATCAGCCGGAACACTCGGAGATTCGCCTCGACCGTGGCGCGCGTGTGCGAGTAGTCCAGGTCGTCGAAGATCGAGTGCGAACCAGCATTGACCCATGAGAACAGCGCGCGGCAGGTGACCTGGTCATCGCCGTCGAACTTGGCAATGATGGCGCCATTGTCGACTCCTCCTAGCACTTTGAAGTACGTCTCGAGGATCCTGCGCAAGGTGTTTTGCAGACTGATGGTCGAAGCTGAAGATTCCTTGGACGTCCGTTTTACCTCGTCCCAAAGCGCGCCGCAGGCCGTCTGAACCGGGTTATTTCCGGTGAGAATGACCTCACTCGGCTGCCCGCTCCGCTTCCGGACGATGCCGTATTGCCACTCTCCGTCCTTGTCACCTTGTCACCTTGGGCCTTGTATGTGGCCTCTTTGTGAAAGTACGCATTGTGGGTCAACAAGACGAGCTGTCGAACCCTGCCTTTGCCGGAAGCGATGTCCGCGACAACGCGTCGCACGAGCGTCGACACCGCGTAGAGGACATCACTGTCCAAGCTCGAAATCGGGTCATCGACAACCGCGACAAGATCGTTCAATTCGTCGCTGTCCTGCGGCGTTCCTTGGAGAGACTGAGCGAAGTACAAGAATGTGATGAACGTGCGCTCGCCTTCGCTGAGCGTGTCCGCAGCAGTGTCGCCGTTCTCGCGAACTAGCGAGTAGCCGTCCTGCACGGTGGTGGATTCCTTCAGCCGGAAGCTGTGGAAGCCAACGGAGTCCAAGAGGCGATTGATGGTGTCGATGATCGGCTTGCTGGAAGTGATCCGCGTCTGAAGTTCACGGAGACGGACTTCCTTCGTTCGCAGGTCGGTCGTGCTCGTCGTGATCGAAGATTCAAGGCCGTCCCTGCCCTTGATCAGGGCCGGCATCGCGCCCTCGAATCGTCCGACCTCGGTTGCAAGTGTGTGACGAACGAAAACAGCCCAGCAGCGATCAAGCAACGCTTCCTTCGCGGTCTCTCGATTCTGCAGACGCAGGTTAAAGGTCTTGATGGAGGCGTTGGCCTCGGCCACGATGACATTCACCGAAGCCACTTCGGTCGTTGGAGGTTCGACGTTGACGATCGTGGAAGGCCCGCTGAGCTTCGACGCGATTGTTACCGTCAATTGCTCAATCGCCTGCTCGAGTTTTAGTCGAGCCGCCTCGAGCCGCTCGATCTCGATGTGATCCACTACCCCCGGTTGGCTGAGGGCATCCTCGAAGTAGGCGTGCCAATCGTCGGCCCAAGCACTCACGTACTGCTGGAGTGCCTTCAACTGCTCGATCTGCTTCGTGTATCGAGTGTCGAAATAGGCATTGAGCTGCTCGGCGAGGTCTGCTGGTGCCTTTTGTTGACAGAACGGGCACACGGCGTGGGTCTGGTCCAGATATTGTCGTCCGTGCTGCACCCAGTCCGCGTTCTGAAGCTGTTGGATCAATGGTGCAAGGCGCACATCGCCACTGCCGACGACTGGGGTTGCGAGCAAATCGAGCCCGGGCGCACCCTCAAGGCGTAAATGTCGGCCGAGCTGAATTTCTGCGAGTTGAACTGCACCGTCTGCCAGCACAGCAGCGGCCTCGGCCTTCAGCATGTCGAAGTCTTCAGCAGTCCGCGTGTTTGCGGCCGCAACTTCTAGGAGGCGTGTGAGGAGATTCTCCCTACTGTTGTTTACACCGCGGAACATCTCCTGGAGGTCTGCGGAGATCGCCGAGCGCTTTCACCAAGCGGCAACTTTGAGTTCGTCGCGGACCGATGTGATCTCGGCCTTCTTGGCCTTCAGGGAATCGCCGAGGTCTGCGAGGCGCTTTCTTGCAGCGGCGATCGACCCTGACGGGCCGGTCAGGTCATCGAGTTCGGTCTGGGCCTCCGCGCTCGTCTCGCCGAGAAGGAACACTCCAGGAAGGTTCGAAGCCTGCTTCAGCGTGTCGGCGACGTAGTCGCGGTTATAGACCTTGATGCCAAGCTTGCCTGTTGGTGAATCCCACACGAGATCGGTGCCCGGAAAGCGCGCGGGATCTGCCAGTGCTCGGCTGATTGTCGTCTTACCAGAGCCATTGGCGCCGAAGAGGAATGTCACTGGTTTCAGCGGACCTATGGTCACGCCTACTTGTGGATCGAAAGCGGGAGCGCCACGCAGTTGCAGTAACTCAAGCATCAATAACTTCTAATGGCCGGAGAGGCTCTGCGATCTTCACGGACCCGGCGCTGACGGTAGCGCTCCGCTTTAACACCTCGACGTTGGAATCCAGGTTGCCCGGCTCCTCGCTACAGTCGATCTCCACGTGGTCATTATCGCGCTCAGCGAGGCCCATCGACCAGAGCCGATCGAGACCGTCGTGAGTGCAGATGGGCAACGAAGACCCCTTCGATCAGTTGCTTAAGCAAATTTACCGATCGCCGGCGACACACCCGTGTGGCGCGCCCGGTGGGTCAGCATTGATTGCTGCCGGAGACCCGTCGCGTCGGCACCTTGCGGGTCCCGCTGTTCCGGGTACTGGAAACGCACGGATCCCACAGGCTCCCGCTTAGGTGTCACGACATAGGGCCATGAGGGGCACCAACGTTCAGGACGCCCGTCCGGCAGGGCCCAGATGCCTCATCGAATGCTTCAGGGTTTGAACGTGCCCGAGCCGAGGATCTTCAGGTATTTCTCGGCGTCCCCGCTGTGGGGTTCGCGGATGGCGAGGGTGATCGTGAGTGCGAGTTCCACCGCTTCGGAATTGTTGCGGGCGCCCAGGATTTCTCGTGCGTCGCGAACAAGGTCCGCATCCACCCGCACTCGGATCTTCAGTCCTTGAGCCATTCGCACTCCAGATTTTGCGTGTTGAGCAGGGCGAGGTTGCCCCGCTGTCCGTTGCAGCCGAGGGAGTACACGCGTCTGCCGTCGGCGAGTTCGATGTCTCCCTTCACGTGGAGGTGACCGTGGGCGAGAACGCGCGGGTGCACGGCGTTCCACACCCGGGTGACCCTGTTCCGGGATTCGGCGGAGTATGCGAGTGCCTTCGGTGCCCATCCCATCGGGTTGGTGGCGAGGATGTTCTCGACCTGGCTGGTACCACCGTCGACCGTTTCGTGGGTGAGCATCACTTCGACCGGACCGCCGGCCATGGCGCGCTCGACATCCAGCTCGGTGGGTGCCTCGTCGGCCCACCAATCGATGCCCTCGGTGCGGAATTCGCGATCGACGGAGGCCGCACCGCCGAACGACATCCACCGATGCCCGCCAAGCGTGAATCGGAAACCGCGGGGCAGAACCCACACGACGCGACTCAGTTGTACGGCTTCGGCCCGCTGCCTGGCGAAACGGGCCGAGAGCTCACCCCAGTCCTCGTGGTTGCCGGGGGTGACGAACACGCGACTGATGCCGGCGGATTGGCACCAGAAGTCGACCGCCGTGAGGAATCCGCTTCCATGCCGTTCTTTGAAGATCCCAAAGTCGCCGAGATGAAAAATTGTGGAGACCTCCGGGGCTTGACGATGGAGGCGCGGTATCGCCGATTGCACCCACGCGCTGCTCCCGTGCCAGTCACCGGCGATCGCAACCCGGCCTACAGCATCAACTGAAAGGCCACTGTCGTTCACTTCCCGACCTCGGAGGGTCGAGTTCTAGGGTGGAGTGGGGCCCGCTGGATGATGGTCACTTGAGTTAGCGACGGAGCACCCCGCTCCCTCACTTCGCTGGCAGGGCCGGTCCCCAACAGTTGTCTCTGGCTCCGACCCGTTGTTGGGCTCATGGTGTCGAGCCAGACCGCGACTTCAGCCGCGTCGGTCAACGGGGTGGGGAGCTGCGCGAACAGATCCCGCACGACCGGAACGGTTCGGCCAATAGCACTGAACTGGATCGCTGGGTAAACGACAACTCGGCCGTGCGTGAAACCCAGAATGTTGCCGGCGCGGCGCTGCTGGTGGACCGTCTGCCGGGTCACACCCCGCCACGCGGTCAAACCGGGGGCGGTGTAGCGGGCGACCACCGGTGGGTCGTCGATGGACTCGGTCGGCAGGCTTGAGATCATCTTCTCGGCGACCGACTCGATGCTCTGATCGGATTCCGGGATTCGGTCCCAGGCAATGGTCGGGACACGATGAACCAGGGCCTCGAGTTGCTTGAGGCGAATGGGGTCGAGATGCTCGCTCATGTTTCAGGTTCGTCCGTGATGGAGAGAATGGTTGCCGTTAGGTGGGTGGTGGCCCCAGTGAGGTAGCTTTCGTCGGCGACGACGAGGTACCCCTGCTGTCCGACCTCCCACCCCGTGCCGAGTTGGCTCAGAATCCGCGGAGAGTGATCGTAGCGTCCGGTTCCGGCCCCAGGTCCTGGGCGTCGTTCCCACGTGGTCCGGCCGGCCATATCGAGAATGTGCACGGTGCCTGAGGCTGTTTCGACCCGGTAGACCCCTTGTCGGCGCGGGAGTTTGTCAAAGTTGGTCATGCTGTTCCATTCCGTTGAGTGCCTCGAGCGGGCACGGTGATTCTGTGGTGGGTTTCGCAGCGGTGCGGACCAATATCAGGTACTCCGTCCCCGGCGCGACGAGGATCTGACGCCCGTTCGCGAGCGCTGCAAGCTCACTGGAGGTCAGCGTCAGCGTCCACCCGGCGTAACGGCGTCCGAAGTAGGAGAGTCCAGCGCGATCCCAGCGGAATGGGCGGCGAAGGACAAGGCGGGCCACCTCTCCGGACGAATCCAGAGCACAATCGACTGGCTCGATCATTCAGCGGGCTCCATTTCTGAAACCAGCCGGACAGACACGCTCCGGCGAAGATACGCCACTCTCTGGTACCGCGGAGTGTGGCCACATCCCCGGCGGTTTTTCGCGGCACCGGTCTGACCGCGACCGAATGACTTTCCTTCTCGACAGTTCGGTGTATTGCAGATTCGCCTGGCCACCCCTATCTTTCGACGGATTTGGGGGGATTCAGCGACCCAGCAAAATGGGCCGCCCGTGTCAGCGGCTCGGTTCCCGTCTGCAACTGACGACGTCGGCGGTTGAGCCACCAGTAAAGCGTGAACGCCTCGACGTGGTCCTCGACGAGGAACGACAACCGTTTCTCCCCCTAGAGATGGCGGAGGAAAGTGTCGAATCGGGCGTTCCCAGTCGCATGGACTGGGTTCCAGGCGAACGCGGGCGCGGCCTCGAGCCCGGCCAATTGGAACGCCGTCCGGCGAGCTTTGAACCGACGCTTGCAGCGTGCCCACTCGCCCCGCCGTTTCGACCCGGTAGACACCGCGTTGGTGCGGGAGCTTGTGGAATCGTGTCATGTCGCTCCAGTCGGGTGCATCATGTGGGTCGAGCGGGCAGCTGGGGCGAGTGCGAGCACGCGATCCCAACGGAGTGCGTGGCCACTGAAAAAGTGCCGCGCGGGTGGCTTGGGTCCGGCATTCCTACCGCTCAGACGGTCGCCACAATATCCGGATGGCTCATGCGAAGGTTCCCGTTGTGGAAGACAGAATTGCTCTGCCGAGAATTTCTTCCGGGGGCGAAGCCTCGAAGCCGGACTGTGCTCTCTTCGACAGTCGGTAGCCTGAGAACGAGCTTTGTGGACAACTAACGCGCAAACCTCGGTGTGCAGGTAACCAAACCATGGGGCACGTCAAGGAGTCAACCAAACCGGGGGCAGTCCCCTGTTCGGGAGGTGGTGGCGCCGCCCAAGTAAGATTCGTCGGCGACGACCAGAAATCCTTGCCGGCCCACTTCCCACCCTGAACCGAGTTGACTCAGAACCCGCGGCGAGTAGTCGTAGCGCTCTATAGCTGCACCGGGTCCGGGCGTCGCTCCCAGGTCGTCCGACCGGCGATGTCGAGAATGTGCACGGTGCCGGAGACTGTTTCGACCCGGTACACACCGCGTTTGCGTGGGAGTTCGTCAAGGTTGGTCATGTCACTCCATTCGGGTGCATCGATTGTCTCGACCAGGAATTCGAGCGGAATTCGGGCGGAGTTCGAGCACTCTGTTCCACAATTGGTCTTACCGCCGCGACAAGCCGCACAGTCGACTGAGGCTCGGCATCCCCAATGCTCAGACGTTCGTCACAATATCCGGATGACTAGTGCGAAGGTTCCCGTTGTGGAAGACAGAATTGGGGGCCTGTTGCTCATCCGGCGCGAAGCTCCGAAGCAGCATGACCTGTCTCGCCTCACCAGATGGCGAGTAGCGCTTGGTGGTAGCGGTATTCCATGTAGGTGGTAGCAAGATTCCGAGGTAGTGGTAGCGGCCCGGGCTGGGTGCCCGGGCCGCTGGGCGTTACTCCCAGTAACCGTCGTGGGCGCGGGCTTGGTCGTTGCGGTGTCGGCGCATGTCGATCTGGCCGAGGTTGATGATCCGGGCGTGGTTGGCGAGGCGGTTCACGATCGAGTCCGCCGCGACCCGGTCGGGCAGCTCGGCAACCCAGTGTGCTGGCCCGGTCTGGGAGGCGATCATCGTCGGCAGCCGGTGTTCGCGGTTCGCGAGGATCGCGAACAGGTCGCTGGCGGCGTCGCTTTCGATGCCGACGGTGAGGAAGTCATCGATGATGAGCAGATCGATGTTGGAGAGCTCGTTCAACAGTTTCTGGTGGGCGATGCCGTTGCCGCGGGCGATGACGAGCCGCCGCGCCAGGTCGTCCATCCGGAAGTAGGAAACCGTGTGTTCGCTCTGGCAGGCGCTGATCCCCAGCGCGCAGGCGAGGTAGGTTTTCCCGCCTCCGGTGGGCGAGATGATGAGCAGGTTCGTCGCGTCCGAGCGCCAGTCATGTGCGGCATAGCGTCGCATTCTGACCGGGGTGATGCCGCGTCCGTCGCGGTAGTCGACCTCCGCGACGGTCGCGCCGGGGATCGGGAAGGCGGCCTGGCGGATGAGTTTGTCAACCTTGTTGATGCGTCGGGACTCGAGGGCGTCGTCGACGGCGGTGAGGAACAGCTGCTCCGGGGTGAGGGTGTCGTTGGTCTCGTCCTGGATGAGTTCCTCCAGCCGGGTCGCAACGTGCGTCACCCGCAGGGCCCGGAACTTGTCGTAGTCGATGCTGGTGAAGGTCATCGCGCTGTCCCTTCGCCGATCTCGTAGTGGGAGGCGTCGCGAACATAAACGTCCGGTCCGGTGTCGCGGAACACGACAGTGCTGCCGCGTTTGCGGGTCGAAGCCGCCGGACGAATCGGCCGGGGCTTCTTCGCGTCGCTGTCGATCGTGGCCATGATGTGTTTCAGGGTCGTATATGTCGGATGAGCGCGGCGGTTCAGCAGCTCCTGGCAGGCGGCCTCCAGTCGTTGCCGGTTGTTTTTCCCAAGCCCGTCGAGGATGTTCTGGCAGACCAAATACCCCTGCGCCTCAATCGGTTGTCCGTCAAGGATCTGCTCGATCACCGCCACTGTTGCCGGCCCGACGCTGCGCGCCCGGTCGGTGAACCACCGCCTCGACCACAGACCGTCGATGTTGCGGTGCTGCGGCGGGACATGCTCCGGGAGGGTCGAGTACTGGCCTTTGCGGCCGGTCAACCGAGGGTGGTCGCAGAGCATCTCGTGCCCATCGAAGACCGTCACCGTTGTCGACGTCAGCCTCACCCGCAGCAGCTTGCCCGCCAGAGCGAACGGCACCGAATACCGTTGCGTGTCGGCGGTGACGTGGTAATTGCGGCCGGCCTTCAGCTCCTTCCAGGCGACGTCCTCGAACGCAGCGTCCGGCAACGGCTCAAGGAACTCCCGCTCCTCAGTGTCGAACCTCTCCCACCGGGTCGTATCGTCCGCCCGGCGGATGTCGTGGTTGATCTCCCTCACCCGCTCGTCGATCGCGTCGTTCAACTCGGTGAGGGTGGTGAAGACATCGTCGTCGAGGTAGCCGATGACCCGTTTGTTGACCACGTTCACCGCGTTCTCGGCTGCTGCCTTATCTCGCGGACGCTTCACGCGTGCTGGGACGATCGCGCACTGGTAGTGGTCGGCGAGCTGCTGATACCGGGCGTTCACGACCCGCTCCGCGTCCCCTTTGTGGGTTTGGTGGGTCGAGGTCGTCGGGTTGTCCGGTACGACGATCTGTGGAACGCCGCCGTAAAAGGCGAACGCCTGAACGTGGGCGTCGAGCCAGGCCGGGGACTTCATATCCGCATAGGCGCGGCAGAACATCATCCCCGAGAAAGGAAGAACCGCGACGAACAGCACCGCCCTGGTGATCTCGCCGGTGACTGCGTCAACCAGATCGATGGTGTCACCAGCCCAGTCCACCAGCATCGCCCGGCCCGGCTCGTGGCGGAGCACCGCCACCAAATCATGGCTGCGGAGATAGTCGGTGAACAGGGCGCAGAACTGCGAATACCCATACTTCTTGCCCGCGTCTTTGGTGTCGACATAACGGCGCCAGGCCAACAACAACGTGAAGTGCCGGTTCTGTTTCATCGACGTCAACACCCGCGCCAAATCGGGCTGGTCGTACTCCTCCGATACTTTCCGGCGCCCGTCGGGAAACCATTCCGCCAGCTCGGCATCACTCACCCCGGCAACCGAGGTGAGGCTCCGCTCCCGGACTTCCTGCGCCACCCGAGCCACGTCACGGTGCGAGCACCCCGCGATCTCCACTACGTCGCGGTAACTGCGCCCCTCCAGCACGAGCACCAAGATCTTCCGATAGTCCGCCATAAACCAGCCCTCCAGAGATGAACCGACAACACCCCATGTGTCGTCACCTCACAGCAGAGCAGCCCACACCCCCGAGCGCTACCATGTCCCCGGAATCTTGCTACCAACTCGCTGGAATACTGCTACCACCAAGCGCTACGCGCCAACCAGACAACGAAAAGACGCCGGCCCCTCGCGGAGGAGTGCCCGCTCGCTGAGTCTTGCTTCGCTAGCCTCAACTGATGAACCCTGCCCTCGCGATGGGATTCGCACCTACTGGCGCGCACCTTGCTCCTCAGCGCTGACCAATACCTCGGTCGCCGGGTGGCGAGTCTCCTGTCGAAATGGGCAATGACGGAAGTCTTACCGCCCGCCACAATTCGTTCCTCGATTCGAAGGAAGGTTAGTAGTACTCCCGCACGTACCCCAGAGCCTTCTCGAACACGTCGTTGTCGCGAATCTTGAACTGTACGTACAGCGTCTTGCGGAGGGCCTTCCGGACTTCCTGGTCGCCTCGAATTGTGGTTTGCCAGCCCTCAAAGCGCACAGCGCGAACAACCTCGTCGATCCGGTTGACGATGTTAACGACGATGATTGGCGTCTGATCGGTCTTGAGGGCCTCGAACAATTCCGTTAGCGCGGCCTTCCCCTGCTCCTCTCGCGGGACTTCTTTGAGTACCTTCTCGGCCGCCACCGTGTCTCGCGCCAGCTCGAGCAGCTCGCGCAAAAAGTCGAGACTTGATTGTTGGATGTCCGCGTACCTATCGCGTAGCGCGTTCAGGCGCTGACCCAACTCGACGAAAACAGGGTTGTTGAGGTGGCGCGCGATCCTGGCCGTGATTCTCTTCTCAATCTCCTTGGGCGGGATGTCAGTGCGTTTGCCGAGCATCAAATCCTCGATGGTCTGAGCGTCGAGGACGATCGTCTCGTTGCCCTGAGGAATTTCGACGTGCACGTGCTCATTGATGAGGTCAATCGTTTTTGCACCGAGCGCATGCCACACCAAACGACCGGCGATGTCGGAGGGGCGAACCGACTCGTACACGTCGGTGAGCCACCGATAGTCATCCCGGTACTGCGTCAGCATCGGGTCAGGGCTGACCGCCTCCCACAGTTGCGACAGGATGCTGTACGCGAGCCCGAACGCATCCTTCGTCCCATCGTCGGCGATGGCAGGCTGCGCCTGAACGAGACCTTCGTATCCTCCGACGGCGCGATCGACGCCGGGGAAGAATGCCAGTGCCGCCGCCATAGCGGGCTCTAGCTGCTTCTTCAGCTCCGCAATATTGGAGATCACCTGGAGCACGGACTGCTCGTCGAATGCGAGCGACTTGGCGACGTCGTCGAAGATCCCCAGATAGTCGACGATCAGCCCGTGGGTCTTGTGCGGTGGGTAGACACGGTTGGTGCGGGTGATCGCTTGGAGAAGGGTGTGTTCCTTCAACGGTTTGTCTAGGTATTGGCAATACAGAATCGGGGCATCGAATCCGGTGAGGAGCTTGGCGGTCACGACGATGATTTTGAGCGGGTCGGCCGGGTCATTGAACCGTGCGACGACTTGCTCCAGTTCGTCGGCACCGGGGGTCCACTTTGCCCAGTCGGCGGAGTCCCCGCGGGACTTCGACATCACGATGGCGGACACCTCGGGTCCGAGGTGTCGGTCGAGTTCCTCCTTGTAGGCGACGCAGGACGCCCTGTCGTAGGCGACGAGCTGCGCCTTCAGGTTTTCCGGCTCGACTTTCGCACGAAAATGGTCGGCGATGTCTGCGGCGATTTTGGCGATTCGCGAGGGGGTCTTGATCAGTACTTCGATTGATGCGGCTTTCTTTGAAAGCGTGATCTTTTCGCTTTCGGTGAGGTCCCGCTCAGTGGCAAGCTCTTCGAAGGCAGTGTCGATGGCGTCTTGATCGATGTGCATCTCGGACAGCCTTGGCTCGAAGTGCAGCGGCAGCGTTGCACCATCGCGAATGGACTCCTGGAAGGAGTAGCGCGACAGGTACCCGCCCTCATCTTCGGGTGAGCCGAACCACATGAATGTGTTGCGATCGCGCTTGTTGATGGGTGTACCGGTGAGGCCGAACAGGAACGCGTTGGGGAGGGCCTCGCGCATTTTCTGCCCGAAGTCGCCCTCCTGGGAGCGGTGAGCCTCATCGACCATCGCAATGATGTTGTCGCGAGCGTCGAGCACGCCGCTGGCTTCCCCAAACTTGTGGATCGTGGTGATGATGATCTTTCGGGCACCCTGACTCAGGAGCGTCTGCAATTGGGCGCGGGAGTCCGTCGATATGAGCCCGGGAACATCGGATGCGTTGAAGGTTCCGGTGATCTGGGTGTCCAAGTCGATGCGGTCGACGACGATCAGAATCGTTGGATTGGTGAGTTCTGCCATCGCCCGCAGTTTGAGCGCGGTGAAGACCATCAGTAGCGACTTGCCGGAGCCCTGGAAGTGCCAGATGAGGCCCTGCTTGATCCTGCCGAGCAGCACCCGCTCGACGATGAGGTTGGTACCCTGAAACTGCTGGAAGCGGGCAATGATCTTGATCTTGCGGTGCTTTTTGTCGGTCGCGTAGATCGTGAAGAACCGAAGGAACTCGAGCACCGACGCGGGCGTGAGGATGCCCTCGACCGCCTCCCGCACGGCGACCAGCCCGATTTTTGCGGGCAGGTCTTCGTCGGTGGTTTCCTCGCGCCACGGACCCCACAGCTCGACCGGCATACCGACCGTGCCGTAGTGAAGGTTCTTGCCTTCGGTGGCGAACGAGAACACGTTGGGGACGAAGAACTGGGGAACGCTCTGCTCGTAGTCGCCGTGGACCTGTGCTGCACCGTCGATCCAGGTGTATGCAGGTCGTGTCGCCGACTTTGCCTCGCCGACCACGAGCGGGAAGCCGTTGCACCACAGCACCAGGTCGAACCGCTTCTCGACCCGACCCTGCACAAAGGTGACCTCGGTGGAGATAATCCACTGGTTGGAGGAGTCATCGTCGGGGTGATCGAAATCGATCAACCGCACCGTCGTGTGCTCACCGTTCGGCCCGAACGGCATCGACTTCTGGCCCGTCAACCACGCCATGAATTCTTCGTTGGCCACCACCGGATGCGGGCTTGTACGTGCGGCGATAAGGATTGCACGTAGCTGGTAGATGACCTCGGCAGCCTTGGTCGGATCTGCTTCAATCTCCGGATTCAACCGGATCAGGGCAAGCTTGACTACCTCTTCCAGCAGCACTTCGTCGGCGCGGCGCGGTAGCTCTTTTCCGGCCAGGAGCTGAACGTCTCGCGAGCTCACCATGTCGCGCACGAAGTCCCGCA
>JANMBI010000218.1:0-6519 GCA_031360325.1 Frigoribacterium sp.
GTGCGTGCCGACAAGAGATCTTGGGTAGGGACACCTCGTCCCTACGGTAATCGGAGGAAAACCATGGCCGCAGTGTGCCAGGTGACTGGAGCCGTTCCCGGCTTCGGACACAACATTTCGCACTCGCACCGCCGGACGAAGCGCCGCTTCGACCCGAACGTGCAGAAGAAGACGTACTACGTTCCGTCGCTCAAGCGCAGCGTGACGCTCACGCTGAGCGCCAAAGGCATCAAGGTGATTGACGCTCGCGGCATCGAATCGGTGGTCAAGGACATCCTCGGCCGTGGGGTGAAGATCTAATGGCAAAGCAGCAGGACGTCCGTCCGATCATCAAACTCCGTTCCACCGCCGGCACCGGTTATACCTACGTGACGAAGAAGAACCGTCGCAACGACCCCGACCGTCTCGTGCTGAAGAAGTACGACCCGGTCGTCCGCAAGCACGTTGAATTCCGCGAGGAGCGCTAACCATGGCGAAGAAGAGCAAGATCGCTGCCAACGAGCAGCGCAAGATCGTGGTCGCGCGCTATGCGACCAAGCGACTCGAGCTGAAGAAGGCTCTCGTCGACCCCGCATCCACCGATGCCGAGCGCGAGGCCGCTCGCCTCGGACTGCAGAAGCTTCCGCGCAACGCCTCACCGGTGCGCGTGCGCGGTCGGGACGCCATCGACGGTCGCCCGCGCGGGTTCCTCAGCCAGTTCGGCGTGTCCCGGGTGCGTTTCCGCGATATGGCGCACCGGGGCGAATTGCCCGGCATTACCAAGTCAAGCTGGTAAATTACAGGCGGTTGCGGGGAATTCCCCCAACCACGTACCATCCCATCGACTGAACTGCTCGTGTGAGCAGGAACGTTCGTTCTGACAAGCACTTTCGTCCGAGGAGGACTTCAATGGCTGACAAGTCACTAAACCGTACCGAGCTCGTCGCGGCAGTTGCCGCTGAATCTGGCCAGAGCCAGGCTACCGTCAACGGCGTCCTGGACGCCCTGTTCGGAACGCTCGCCACGTCCGTTGGCGAAGGCACGAAGGTCACGATTCCGGGCTGGCTCGCGATCGAGCGCACTCACCGCGCCGCTCGCGCCGGCCGCAACCCGTCCACCGGCGAGGCCATCCAGATCAAGGCGGGCTACGGCGTGAAGGTCAGCGCCGGCAGCAAGCTGAAGGCCGCCGCGAAGTAGTATTTCTTCTCGTCCCGACGGGGATGTCGACCACGCGGTCGACATCCCCGTCGGTCGTTAACGCGGGGCCGGGGCGGGACTCCAGTTTGCTCGCCTAGGCTGGATGCCGTGCCACGGGTCGTGAGAATCGCCGGTCCAGCGCTGCTTCTGGTCGTTGCCTTCGCATCCCTGCTCGCGGCGCTGGCGTTCGGCCACGCCGCGGATGCCCCGAGGCTCATCGATCCCGGTGCACTGGTGCGCTACGGGCTGCCGATCGCGACCGTGCTGTTCAACCTCGGCGTCGCGGTGACCCTCGGCTCGTTGGTGCTGCTGTGTTTCGCCATGACGGCCGACCTGCCCGAGTTTTCTCGCACCCTCGACCTTGCCGCGGGGGCCGCCGGGATCTGGACCATCTCATCCGCCGCCGCGACATTTTTCACCTTCCTAAGCTTCTACACGAAGCCCATCAGCTTCGATGCGAATTTCGGTGGGGTTCTCGGTGACTTCCTCACCAATCGCGAGATCGGGCAAGCCTGGCTGGCCTCGACCCTGATCGCGGCGGTTGTGACGGTGCTCTGTTTCGCGGTCCGCAACCGCACGATTCTCGTGTTCGTCACCCTCCTTGCCGCTGCCGGGCTCGTGCCACAGGCACTGCAGGGACACTCCGCCGATGCCGCCGGCCACGACGCGGCGGTCAGCTCCCTCGGACTGCACGTGGTCTTCGCGGCGATCTGGCTTGGCGGACTCGTGACGATAGTGGTGATTCGCACCACCCTGGACGGCGGCAGGATCGCCCCGATCGTTTCCCGCTATTCCACGCTCGCGATCGTCTGCTTCGTGGTGGTCGCCGTCTCCGGCTACGTGAACGCGGCCCTGCGCGTCGGCACCATCGGCCAGTTGCTCACCCCGTACGGCATCCTCGTTCTGGTCAAGATCTTCGCGCTTCTCGCCCTCGGACTGTTCGGGGTCGTGCAGCGGCGGTTCCTCGTCTCCAGGATGCAGTCTTCTCCCACCTCGATCAGCCGGTTCTTCTGGTGGTTGGTCGTCGCCGAGCTCGGATTCATGGGGCTGGCATCCGGAGTCGCCGCGGCTCTTGCCAGAACCGCGACACCGGTGGCGCAGGATTCCACCCTCACGACCCCGGCGTGGATTCTCACTCAGGCTCCCTTGCCACCGGAACTCACCTTCTCCCGCTACTTCACCACATGGAACTTCGACATCCTCTGGGTGCTCGCCATCGCCTTCCTCGCCTTCTTCTACATCGCGGGGGTGGTGAGACTGCATCGTCGGGGTGACAGTTGGCCGGTTCATCGGGTGGTGCTCTGGCTTGCCGGGCTCGCGCTCCTGTTCTGGGTGACCAACGGGGGAATCAACGCGTACGAGAAGTACCTGTTCAGCGTCCACATGCTCGGCCACATGCTGCTCGGCATGATGATCCCGGTGCTCCTGGTTCCGGCGGCGCCGATCACCCTCGCGCTGCGCACCATCGCGAAGCGCACGGACGGCAGTCGGGGTGGCCGCGAGTGGCTCATGCTGTTCGTGCACTCCCGCGTCTCCGGCATCCTCTCGAACCCGATCGTGGCGGCTGCGCTCTTCGTCGTCTCGCTCTGGGCGTTCTACTACACGCCGCTGTTCAGTTGGGCGACGACGGACCATATCGGGCACACCTGGATGGTCGTGCACTTCCTGATCGTCGGCTACCTGTTCGTGCAGGCGCTCATCGGAGTCGACCCGGTGCCCTATCGGGCGCCCTACCCCATGCGTCTGCTCGTGCTGCTCGGCACGATGGCCTTCCACGCGTTCTTCGGGCTGTCGCTCATCACCGGTACCGGTCTGCTGCTCGCCAACTGGTACGGAGCAATGGGTCGTGCCTGGGGGGTGAGCGCCATCGCCGACCAACAGACCGGCGGTGGCATCGCCTGGAGCGTCGGTGAGATCCCCACGATCATCCTCGCCGTGACCGTTGCGATCATGTGGTCGACGAGCGATGCGAAGGACGCCAAGCGCCTTGACCGAAAGGCCGATCGTGACGGCGACGCCGAGCTCGTGGAATACAACCGGATGCTGGCCGACCGCGCCGCGCGTCGGTAACGCCGCCGCTCCCCATCCCCCCTGTCTGAAAACGCAGGACATCCGCCGCGAAAACCCCCATTGTGCCGCGCATCGGGCCATTTGGGGGCGGATGTCCTGCGTTTTCGGGCAGGGCGGCAGGCCGGCAAAACGTCAGTATTGGGCGGTGATCACCGGGGCGCCGGTGCGGCCGAAGGTGATGAGGTAATGCACGACGAACGGCACGTCCCGATCGAAGGTGGAGAGACTGCCGTCGAAGATCGACTTCACCCTCACCGTGAGATGGGCGAGCGCCGCGGTCTTGGGCACCTGCCAGCTTCCCGGAGCGCTCCCGGGCACGATGGTCACGACCGGATCCCGCAGAATCGACCAGCTCGGGGCATCCTGGAGGCGATCCGCGATCTGGACTCCCATGGGACATCCCGTCGGCAGCAACACCCTTTGGGTGATGCAGGTCGCGAGGTAAGCGTCGAGTTCCTTCTGCACGTCGCGAACGAAAGCCGGGTTGGCGCGGATGTCCACGGTGGCAGTCACGCTGCTTCCCGGCCGATCGACCAGAGCCACCGCCCTCGCCGAGGTGAGATAGGGGGAGCTGTGGCTCAGCACCACCCGCCCCGGCGTGAGCACCCGATAGGCGTGGGGATTTCCTGCCGGAGTCGTCGCCGGAAGCGGGATGGAGTTGGCGTCGAGCCCTGTGCCGTTTCGCACGGTGACGGTCACGACGCTCTGCGGCGATCGAACGAACCGCCAGCCGGTGAACACGCCGAAACGCGTCCCGGTGCGCTCCACCTCGAACGACGAGGCGCCAGGCGCGCCGCCGAGCGTGTACCCGAATGTGACCGTGTGACGCCCGCCCCCGTCATCCGTGTCCGTCTTCAGACGGATGCCGGTGAGCGAGGCGAGCGCGGCGGGCGCCAACAGCTCGTCGGTCCCGAGTGCCGTGACGGTGACTCCGGGCATGTGCCGCGCCCCGGGAACGTCGTGCCGGGCGACGGCGTCGAGATAGGAGGCGACGAAGCCGGAGGCGCTGTACACGGTGAGGTTCAGGGTGGTCACGGTCCCGACGAACGCGAGAAGCAGCACCATCGAAAGCACCAGCCAGCGGGTGAGGATTCGGGGCGGCATCTCCACATCCTAAGTGTCGCTCCCCCGCCGAACTCGTCTACAGGAGGGTGTCCGGCCCGGTCAGATCCGCTGCGGCCAGGGTAGATTGGAGTGCTGTTCGAGCGCCGATCGAGAGGAGTGTCGTGGCCGAGTTCGCCCTCTCCGCCGAACAGGCCGCCGTCTTCGAACTCATCGAGAACACCCGCGAGAACATCTTCGTCACCGGTCGCGCCGGCACCGGCAAATCAACGCTACTCAACCACCTCTCCTGGAACACCGACAAGCAGGTGGTGATCGCGGCGCCGACCGGAGTGGCCGCTCTCAATGTGGGAGGGCAGACCATCCACTCCCTCTTCCGTCTGCCGATCGGGGTGATCGCCGATCACGCGATCGACCAGGTTCCGGAACTCCGAAGACTCCTGAACACCATCGACACGCTCGTGATCGACGAGGTCTCGATGGTCAACGCCGACCTCATGGATGCCATGGACCGCAGTCTCCGGATGGCGCGCCAGAAACCGTCTACCGCGTTCGGAGGCGTCCAGGTGGTGTTGTTCGGCGATCCGTACCAGCTCGCCCCGGTGCCGGGGGACGCCGACGAGCGGGCGTACTTCGCGGACCAGTACCGGTCGATGTGGTTCTTCGACGCGAAGGTCTGGACGGAGACGGAATTGCGGATCTTCGAGCTGACGACCATCCATCGGCAACACGAGGCAGACTTCAAATTCATGCTCAACGCCGTGCGCCACGGTCTCGTCACGGCCGAGATCGCCGGCAGACTCAACGAGGCGGGCGCTCGCCCGGCGCCGACGGACGGCACCATCACCCTCGCGACCCGCAACGACACCGTCAACCGCATCAACGCAGCGGCGCTCGCCCGGCTCCCGGGCGCGGTGAAGACGGCCAAAGCGGAGGTCACGGGCGAGTTCGGCGGTCGGTCCTACCCGGCCGATGAATCGTTGCAGCTCAAAGTCGGGGCACGGGTGATGTTCCTCCGCAACGATTCGGTGGGCGAGGGCGGCCAACGCTGGGTGAACGGCACCGTCGGAACAGTGACGAAGATCGCATCCACCGTCTTCGTCGAGGTGGATGGCGAGGTGCACGAGGTGCAGCCCGCGATCTGGGAGAAGTTCAAGTACACCTATTCCGCGTCGACGAAGACGTTGAGAAAGGACATCGTGGCCGAGTTCACGCAGTTCCCGTTGCGATTGGCGTGGGCCGTCACCATCCATAAGTCCCAGGGGAAGACCTACGATCGCGCGATCGTGGACCTCGGATCGGGCACCTTCAGCGCGGGCCAGACCTACGTGGCGCTCAGCCGGCTCACGCGGTTGGAGGGGCTCTACCTTTCCAGACCGCTGAGACCGGGTGACATTCGCGTGGATGACGACGTGCGGCGCTTCATGGGCGGTGCGACCACACTTCCCGGCATCGACGCACCGTAGATCCTGCCGCACGACGGCCTCGGGCTAGTGGTTCAGCGGACGCTCCGGGATCAACATGCCGCCCATGCTTCCCCCGTGCTCGGCCGCGGCCGCCCCTGCGGGGGTCGCGGCGAGGGCGGGAGCGGTCAGTGCGCCGACGACGATTCCGGCCGCCATCAGGGCGGACAGGTACGTCAGGGTGCCCGTGGGGGTCACCGGCCGCTCGGCCTCCCGCCGCCGGTGCAACTCGACCCCGAGCGCTGCGGCCACGGAGAGTCCGAAGACACCGGCGATCGTCAGGGGCACGAAACGCAGGGCGGAGGTGATTTCTGGCGCGGAGAACGCAGCCGCCCCCAGTGCGAGAACGCCCCAGACCAGGAGCGGGGCGAGGGCGACGCATTGAGCCGGTCGCGGCAGGAGAATGCGGTTCGCCGCCAGGATGAGCACGCCCCAGGTGAGCTCGGCAACGCCGAGGCCGATCATGGGCAGGCCGATCGAGAGGGGAGAGCCCACAACGAGGGCCGCGTGGATGATCCCGGTCCCGATGGCGGCGAACGACAGCCAGGAGCGGGCGATGATCGACATCCGGGCTCTCCCCTTTCGAACTACCGTGCGGATGACTACGCCGCGGTGCGTGCGCGAAGGCCCTTGTCGGCCCCGATCCCGACACCGAGCAGCACGATGGCGCTGGCGAAGTGGAGCAGGTTGTCGGCCGAGTTGATTGCCAGGATGTTGGCCGCCGAGTTCAGGATGAACAGTCCGACGA
>JANMBI010000047.1:0-9337 GCA_031360325.1 Frigoribacterium sp.
TGGCGCGTCGCCTCATCGGGTAGCGCTGTTCTGGCGACCCGGTAGCGCTCTTCTGCGGAAGTGGTAGCGGCCCGGACTGTTTGCCCGGGCCGCTGTGGTTTCACTCCCAGTAGGTGTCGTGGCTGCGGGTTTGTTCGTTGCGGTGTCGGCGCATGTCGATCTGGCCGAGGTTGATGATCCGGGCGTGGTTCGCGAGGCGGTTCACGATCGAGTCTGCTGCGACCCGGTCGGGCAGCTCGGCGACCCAGTGCGCTGGCCCGGTCTGCGAGGCGATCATCGTCGGCAACCGGTGTTCCCGGTTCGCCATCACCGCGAACAAGTCGCTGGCGGCATCGCTGTCGATGCCGACGGTGAGGAAGTCATCGATGATGAGCAGGTCAACGCTGGACAGCTCGTTTAGCAGTTTCTGGTGCGCGATCCCGTTGCCGCGGGCGATGACGAGCCGTCGGGCGAGGTCGTCCATCCGGAAGTAGGCGACCGTGTGCTCGCTCTGGCAGGCGCTGATCCCCAACGCGCAGGCGAGGTAGGTTTTCCCGCCTCCGCTGGGCGAGATGATGAGCAGGTTCGTCGAATCCGCCCGCCACTGATGGGCGGCAGTACGCAGTGGCTCGGCATCTGCGGAAGGTAGCCGATCGGGGATCGTACAGCCGGGCCGTGCGCGACGTGCCAGGGTGGACGGATCAGCGCACGGGGGAGATCCACGACCCGCGGGCCCGTAAGCGGAAGGTTGCTCGACGAGTGCGCCGGATGCAGGGCTCGCGCGGGTTCTTATCGGTGAATTCGGGGCCGGGTGAGGCGGCTGACATATCCCGGGTTATCAGCAATTTCTTGCGGAATACTGACTTCTTCGCAGCCCCGCCAGACCATCATCCGCGATCCGCTCTCTCCCTCCGCTCGGACTTCTACGGTGCGTATTCCCCGAAATCGGACGAATTCAGTGGCTCCCAGCTCGATCATGCGGCCCGTCGTCTCCGGTCCTCCTGGCTCCTGCGTAACCCATTGGGCCCAGCCGGTCCGGGTGGAGAGCGTGAGCTTGACGTTTTCGGGCATGGTGGTACCTTCGCGGAGTTCCTGGGCGACGACGAATTCATCGCGGACAACTTCGACGCCACGTGGGCGTGGCGCTGACCTTTACTCGGTAAAGGTTACGGTGAGTCCCAGCTGCTCGCCGTGTTCCTCCGCGGCGGCGGCGGACCACTGGATGTGCGTGCCCTGGTTGTATCCTCCGACTTCCTCCAGGTACTGAAGCAGGAACACGAGGGGCCGCTCGGCCTCGACGGGCACGACGGATTCGGGGTCTCCGGCCACGAGCTCGCGGGCGAAATGGTACGCGTCGTAGGCGTCGCGGGTGGTGATCGTCTGCCCGGTGGTGGCCTTGCTGATGGTGATCTGCATGATTCTCTCCTGTAGCTCCCTGCCATTTTTTCGGCACGTAGTGCCTTGTCGGGCCGGGGCGGGCCCTCGGGCGGGAAGGAGCGGTTGCTAAGCGGAGCGACGAAGTCGCGGAGTCTGCAAATAGCGAGTGGAGCCTGAGGGTTCGGTCCGGTCTGGCATGCTGTCCCAGCGAAAAAAAGGTTCGCCGCGCAGCGGCGTTGAACACTGGCGGCGTAGCCGTGCCTGAAAAAAATTCGTTGCGGATCTCGAACAACTTTTTTTCACGTCCCCCGTATGTCCGCATTTAAGAGGACACTTTCGAGACTTCCTCACCCCCAGTTAAGGGGGGTTTTGGCGGTTTGGCAGATGTGGGCTTGTTACATCTGCCATAAATGACTCAATCACTCTTTGAGTCAGATATGGAGAATCGGAAATGTCAATCGGTACCCGCACTAAACCAGAGGTCCTCGTCCTCGGATTCGTTACGCGAACCCGCGAATTCAAGCGGAAGCTCGACGGCGTCCTGCTCGGCAGCAACGTCGATGTCGACACCGACGGAGGGGGAGTGTCGATTACCTACTGGCTTTCGGACGGCGCCTTGGTCCCCTCGGTTGGGCAGTACGCGGCGGTCATCGCTGGCGTCGACGAGGGACGCGAGGCACAGCTTGTTCACCTGCGCGATTTGACCCCCGGGGACCTCGACCTGATCGGCTCGAACGCTTTCGGCAAGAAGGGCTGAGCGACCATGATCCAGTTCCTTGTTGCTGTGGTTGTCTGTTGCGCGGTAACAGCGATCGTCCTGGTCGTCGCGATCGTGCGTCGACGCCGGGGTGCCGCCGCGGTGCAGACTCCTGCCCTCGCCCACGAGACCTCGAAGTAACCGCCGTGGCTGAGTTCGAGCTTGCGGTGGACCGTCGCACTGGCGACTTCTTCCTCCGCGCACTCGATCCCGAGATGCAGCGGCTTCTCGACTCCGTACCGGTTGACCCGGCTGACGCGTTCGCTTGCGAGTCGTGCCAGTGAGCGTGGGGGAGGGGCTCGCGTGGGCGGCTGCGGTCGTGGCGTGCATCGCGGCATTCTCGTGGATGGTCGCGTTCGCCGTCCTGCTGTATCGCCCCCAGCTGGTGGGGCGTCGCACGTGGGAGGGCGAGCTCTGATGCGCCGCCGTCATCTGTTCGCCGGGCTCGGTCTGGCTTTCCTGGCCCTCGGGGTCCTCCGGTTTCTGTTCGGGTCCGGGGTGCTGCGCTGATGGACTACACCTTGCAGCTGGACACCATCGGAGCGTGCGTGCAGTTCGCGCTCATCATGGTGGCTGCCGTGCTCGGTGCCCTGCTGGTAAAGGTCCTGTGGTAGCCCATGGACTCGATGCCAGCACTCGGCGGGATGCTCTTTGCGATCGTCGCGTTCCGCATCGTGTGGAACCTCGCGTTGAGCTTCTTCGTGGGGTCCGAATGACCACCGTCGACGTGTTTATCCAATCCTTCTCGGCCGCACTCACGGTCGGGATCGTCGTGGCGATCATCGCCCAGAGCACTAGGAGGAGGTGAAAAACTATGCACATTCCAGCACTCCTCGCGGTTCCGCTGTTCGATCTCGCAGCTGCAATCCAGGGCGCCGTCGATCAGGTAACCGCCCAGGTCGCTGCCTCCCTCCCGATCACCCTGCCCCTCGCGGGCGGTCTGCTCGCGGTCGGCATCGGGTGGAAGTTCGCCCGCCGCTTCCTCAAGGGCTAGTCGACATCACCCGCACGACCAGTGCCCCCGGCAACTCCAGACCCTCGGAGTCGCCGGGGGCACTCTCCGATCCAATCGAAAGAATCCGCCGTGAAACTCGCTCGTGCAGCTGCTCTATCCGGTATCGCCGCCGCGGTGCTCGGCTCCCTTACGATCGGCGTCGCCTTGCCCGCCGACGCTGCGGCGGTGACGCCGCTGTTCCCGAACACATCGAGCGCGATGGATTACGCCCTCACCGTCCGGGGCATGGACATCTACGCCGCGCAACCCGACACCGCACGAGCCGCCTGGTCCGCTCAGCTGGGCCGAGTCGCTGCGGCGGACGCGAACATCTACCGGGCCGCGCAAGTGTATGGGCAGTTAGACCCCCTCGAATCGGCGCAGGTAATTCCGCTGAACGGGCCGGTTGATGCCTCACTGAACGGCAAGCTCACCGCGGGCATGAAGGTCAGCAACGGGGCTACGTCCTGGGTGGGCAAGGGCTTCCGTTTCCCGGCTTTCGCCGCCAGCCCCCTCTCGAGCATCCGTACCGCAGTCGGCTCACCGGTGGGCCAGATCGTCGCCCTAACTTCCTTCATGCAGCGTGCCGACATCGCGAACGGGGTAGCCTCCTGGGTCGGCGTCGACGCGAACGGCGCAGTCTGCTCCGACCCGGTCGCCGGAGGGAATAACCCGATTAACTGGATCACCGGCCAGAACTGTGACCAGTGGCGAGCCGATCAGGCGCTGAAGCCCAACCTCGACGTTGTCCCGGGGCAGTCGAGCCTCAGCGCGTGCTCCGTGCAGTACCCGAGCGCGTGCGCGAAGCTCGAATTTACCGGGACCTACACCAGCGCGAACTCCGGCAATCACTGGGGCATGTTCTGCATGAGCGGCACCGGTTGGCCCTCCGATGTCGCGCTGGCCTCCGGGGCCGAGCAAGACGACATAACCAACGGTCAGGGCAACTGGTCGCCTATCGGCGTGTGCGGCGGCTCGGTGCCCTTCGCGCTTGGGTGGGGTCCGATCGAGCAAAAAGGACCGGTGGACAATATCGTCGGCTTCTACATGGATAACAAGGCCTATCGCCTCGCCCACGGCAACCCGGCAGCGACAGCTGTCACGAACGCGTCCTCTGACCCGGACCGGCAGGTCCAGTGCACCATGTATGGGTCGAGTGGCAACGTCACCAACGGGTTAACCGCGAGCTTCAAAGAGTCGACGCTGGTCGGCGGGCAGCTGCCCGCGCCGACCTGCACACCGCTGCCGAACGGCGAGAACCCGAACCGGATCGTACTGACCGAGACCGGGGGAGCGGTCTCGAACGTGCTCTATGACAAGTCGCAGACCGCTGCGGCCACCGACTACAACACGAAATATTCGGCTGCCTGCGGCACCGGTGCAACCCAGCATTCCTGCCTCCTCGACCTGGTGCAGATCAGCAACGGAATCTCCTGCTTCTCGGCCACGGCCACCTGCACCGACTGGATGCACGACCCGGCGAGAGACACCAAATATCAGTGCCAATACGGCGGGCAAAACGAGCCGATGCAACAGTGCTACGTCTACGCGAACACCTTCGACCCGGCCAAGCGTGCCGCAGGAAACCCCTACGCCGACCCGCTGACCGGCAATGACCCCGGGCAGGGCACCGGCTCCAGTCTCGACACGCAGACGATGGGCAACCCTGCGGGGTCCGTTATCCAGCCAGACGGCTCTGTGGCGTCCTGCTGGGGCGGTACCGACCCGGGAGCCTTCAACCCGGTCTCGTGGATCGTGCGGGGCGGCCAGTGCCTGCTGAACTGGGCGTTCGTCCCCCGGCCTCTCGTAGTTCAGAGTCAGATGACTCAGCTCGCTACCGGCTGGGATGCGACGGGGCCGGGCAAGCTCGCCGCCGCCGTCAACGGGTGGCACATCGCCCCAGTGGTGACGGGGTGCAGCACTAACCTGCCGTTTCCGGTACCGATGATCGGCAAAACCATTTCCGTCCCGATCATCCAGGCGTGCCCGGGGACTCCAATGGGCGACTTCGCGCCCTGGGTGCGTGGGCTGGTGTCGGCGTCCCTGGCAATCACCGCCGCGTTCGCCGTCAAGCGGATCGTATCCAGCTGGGTGCCGTCGTGATAACCGAGTGGATCATAGCCACGGGGGTAACGATCGCGCAGTGGTTCGCTAGCATCCTGCCGAACTTCACCGTCCCGATCTGGTTCGGGGACCTTGGGACGAACGTAAACAAGTTCTTCGCCGGTGCGGCGGGTCTCTCCCCGTTCGTCGATTGGACCTTCCTGTCCACCATCGCCGCCGTTCCGATCGGCTTGTGGTCGCTCGGGCTTCTGTTCCGTCTCGGGCGCTGGGTGCTCTCCCATGTTCCATTTTTTGGAGGTCGTTAGGTTGACAATTCTCGAACTCGATGAGAACTGGCTCCCGGTCGACGACGACCGCGCACCGCGGCCCAGCGGCGGAGCCGCGGGCGCGGTGGAGGCCGTCGTCCTTCCGGGAATCGGTCTCCAGCTGTCGAAGCTGCTCACCTCAGGAATCCGTAAACGTCGGGGAACCCCACTCATGGGCTACACGGGACTTAACGGCATGGGGAAGACTTTTGCAATGGTGAGGGATACTCTGCCTGACCTCGCGATGGGCCGTCGTGTCCTGTCGACGGTGGCGCTTCTCGATCCGCACACCGGCAACCCTCACCCGCTCTACGTCCCGTTTCGTCACTGGTCGCAGCTGAACGGCTGGCGGAATGGCCCGCTGCTGCTTGACGAGGTCACCGGGGTGATGGACTCCCGCGAGGCGGGGATGCCGAAATCCGTGCGCAAGCAGCTGCCCCAGATGAGGCGCGCAAACTCGCCGGTTCGGTGGACCGGCATCACCTGGGACAACTCGGACAAGCGGCTCCGACAAATCACGCAGGCCGTCACCGACTGCCGGGGGTTCCTGCCGAAGTCCCGCGCGGTGCGCACTGACGGTTTCGCGGATGCTGTGGACATGTGGCTACCGAACCGCCTGTTCTTGCTGACGACCTATGACGCGTCGACTCTGCAGGCTGCCGAGGATGGGGCGCAGCTGACGCAGAAGCAGGAGAAGAAGCGCAAGGCGAAGGTCAAAAAGCGGGAGATTGTGTGGGGTCCCGGCTCGATCGCGTTCGCCTGCTATAACACGCTCGACTCGGTGGATTCGATCGACAACTCGTGCCCGCTCTGCGGTGGTCGTGTGCCGGAGAAAACGTGCAAGGGGCACGAGGGCGCGTCGCTGTCGTCGCGAGTACGGCTGTCCCAGTAGTGTCAGGGGAAACAAGAAGAACGCCCCCGGGATTGAGTCCGAGGGCGTTCGATAATCCAAGATTGCGGCTCGGATATGACTTACGGTAGCACGGGTGCCTTCACGGCCATCCCGACACGCGAAGACGTGTTCGCCGCTGCGGCGTCGATGCCGGGTCAACCGCCAAGGTGGAAGGGCGAAGAAGGCCCCCGGTGGCGGTTGACGTTCTCGCCCGGGTCGGTGCAGATCGGTACGAAAGATTACGGTCGGCTGAATCGTTCCGCTGAGGCCCGGTTGTCTCGCAGTTTAAGAGATGATGGGCTGATGGTGCTTGACATGCCGGTTGTCGCCCCGAAGCGCGACAAAATTTCGGACTGGTCCGCGAAGTCCCGCACGAACATGGTGCGCACCTTCTGCGCGATCGACTGGACACCGTTTGTTGACAAGGTCGCCGCGGGCGCCACACCGGCGCTCGTCACCCTGACGCTTCCGGGGGACTGGTTGACAGTCGCCCCGGACGGCGAGTCGTATAAGGTCCTCGTCCAGAAATTCCGCAAGCGGTACTTCTCCACCTGGGGAGAGCAGATCGCGGGCGCGTGGAAGCTCGAATTTCAGCGCCGCGGCGCGCCGCACCTGCACATCCTGACCGTCCCGCCGACAGGCGTTTCTAAGCGGGGTGGCTTGCCGTTTGCGCAGTGGCTTTCGCTCGCGTGGGCCGACATTGTCGCTCATCCCGACCCGGAAGAACGGCGGAAGCATCTCGCTGCCGGCACCGGCGTCGACTATGAGGAAACCTTGCGGTATGGCGATCCGAAACGAATCTCGGTCTACTTCTCTAAACACGGCACTTTCGCGGATAAGGAATACCAGAATGTGGTGCCCGAGGAGTGGCGGGAGCCCGGAAAAGGCCCCGGCCGGTTCTGGGGTGTGTGGGTTCTCGAGGTCGTAAAAGCAAACGTAGAAATCGCTGATAATGCACATAACGTCGCATCCGAACCGGAGTGATGCCGCGCCCGTCGCGGTAATCGACTTCCGCGACCGTCGCTGCGGGAATGGGAAACTGCGCCTGGCGGATCAGCCGCTCGACCTTGTTCACCCGCCGGGATTCCAACGCGTCGTCAACGGCGGTGAGGAACAGCTGCTCGGGGGTGAGGGTGTCGTTGGCCTCGTCCTGGATCAGTTCCTCCAGCCGGGTCGCAACATGGGTGACCCGCAGCGCGCGGAACTTGTCGTAGTCGATACTCGTGAAGGTCATCGCCCGGTCCCTTCGCCGATCTCGTAGTGGGACGCGTCGCGAACATAGACGTCCGGTCCGGTGGCCCGGAAGACGACGGTGCTGCCGCGTTTGCGGGTCGAAGCCGCCGGACGAATCGGCCGGGGCTTCTTCGCGTCGCTGTCGATCGTGGCCATGATGTGTTTCAGGGTCGTATATGTCGGATGAGCGCGGCGGTTCAGCAGTTCCTGGCAGGCGGCCTCCAGCCGTTGCCGGTTGTTCTTGCCGAGCCCGTCGAGGATGTTCTGGCAGGCCAGATACCCTTGCGCCTCGATGCTCTGGCTGTCGAGGATCTGCTCGATCACCGTGACCGTCGCCGGGCCGAAACTGCGGGCCCGATCGGTGAACCACCGCCTGGACCACAGCCCGTCGATATTGCGGTGCTGCGTCGGAACATGCTCCGGCAGGGTCGAGTACTGGCCTTTCCGGCCCGTCAACCGGGGGTGTTCGCAAATGATCTCGTTCCCATCGAACACCGTCACCGTCGAGGCGGTCAGCCTCACCCGCAACAGCTTGCCAGCCAACGCGAACGGCACCGAATACCGCTGGGTGTCGGCGGTGACGTGGTAGTTGCGGGCCGCCTTGAGCTCTTTCCACTGGACGTCCTCGAATGCCGCGTCCGGCAACGAACCCAGCAGCTGCCTCTCTTCGGCGTCGAACCTCTCCCACCGGGTCGAGCCGTCGGCGCGGCGGATATCGTGGTTGATCTCCCGCACCCGCTCGACGATCGCGTCGTTCAACTCGGCCAGGGTCGTGAAGACATCGTCCTCGAGATACCCGATGACGCGTTTGTTGACGACATTGACCGCATTCTCGGCTGACGCCTTGTCCCGGGGCTTCTTCACTCTGGCGGGGACGATCGCGCACTGGTAGTGGTCGGCGAGCTGCTGATACCGGGCATTCACCACCCTTTCCGCATCACCCGGGTGGGACCGATTCGTCGCGGTCGTCGGGTTGTCCGGCACAATGATCTGCGGCACCCCGCCGAAAAACGCGAACGCCTGAACATGCGCGTCGAGCCAGGCCGGGGACTTCATATCCATGAACGCGCGGCAGAACATCATCCCGGAGAACGGCAGCACCGCGACGAACAACACCGCCTTCGTAGTCTCGCCGGTGACCGCGTCGGCCAGCTCGATCGTGTCGCCGGCCCAGTCCACCAGCATCGCCCGGCCCGGCTCATGGTTCAGCACCGCGACCAAGTCGTGGCTGCGGACGTAGTCGGTGAACAGGGCGCAGAACTGCGAATAGCCATACTTCTTGCCGACATCTTTCGTGTCGACGTAGCGGCGCCAGGCCAACAACAGGGTGAAATGCCGGTTCGCTTTCATCGACGCCAGCACCCGAGACAGGTCGGGCTGGTCATACTCCTCGGACACCTTCCGGCGCCCGTCCGGGAACCACCCGGCCAGATCGGCGTCGCTGACCGAATCCGCCGCGGTGATGCCCCGCTCCTGGATTTCCTGGCTCACCCGGGCCACGGCCCGGTGCGAGCACCCCGCGATCTCCACCACGTCCCGATAGCTGCGCCCCTCCAGCAACAGCATCAGGATCTTCCGATAATCCGCCATGAACCAGCACTCCAAACGTGAAACGACAACACCCCATGTGTTGTCACCTCACAGCAGAGCAGCACACCCGCTTCGAGCGCTACCATGTCCCCGGAATCGTGCTACCGCATCGCCGGAACAGCGCTACCCGATAGGGCGACGCGCCA
>JANMBI010000245.1:0-6399 GCA_031360325.1 Frigoribacterium sp.
GAGGTCCACCTCGACACGGGCATCATGTCGGGCGCCGACATCGTCGCCGCGATCGCCCTCGGCGCGGACTTCACCCTCGTCGGTCGTGCGTACCTCTACGGCCTCATGGCCGGAGGACGAGACGGGGTCGACCGCATGATCGAGATCCTCAGCGAACAGATCACCCGAACGATGCGCCTCCTCGGCGTGACCTCCCTCGCCGAGCTGACACCCGCCCATGTCACCCAGCTCGAGCGTCTCGCGCCGCGCGCGCTCAGCATCCCGGCCGCCACCGCGCCACGGCCCGCCGCGCGAAGGGCCGGAGCGCGAACGATCGCCGACTGACGCGCCTACACACGCGCCACTAAGTGACACGCGCGCCCGAAAATTCGGGCGCGCGTGTCACTCGCGGGCGCGGAGTTCGGGGAGGCCGACGCCCGCCGCTACCGGGCCAACCCGAGTTGCCTGCGTGCCTCATCCAGGGTCTCGAGCACCGCGATCGAGACGTCGAGCGGATGAAGTGGAGACTCGGTCAGCCCGTCGGCGACGTGGTGCGCCACGGCGGTCGCCTGCCAGACGAGCCCGTCGCGCCAGCGCAGTTCGGTCGGATCCTCCCAGCGAAGCGGGGCATCCAGACCGTCGCGGTAGACCGCGAATCCGCCCGGGGCGACGAACGGGGCGTCGATGTCGATGCTCGCGAGTGAGCCGCTCACGGTGGCACGCACCGGTGTCGACACCAGCATGCTCGTGCTCAGCAGCGCCTCGGCCCCACTTGCCGTGCTGTACAGGATCGCCGCTTGGCCGTCGACGCCTGTGGAGGTAAGGGATCCGCTCGCCACCACCCGATCGGGTCGCCCGAGCACGAAGTGCGCGAACCAGACCGGATAGACGCCGAGGTCGAGCAGAGCGCCGCCGCCGAGCGCCGGGTCGAATGCGCGGCTCGACGGCTCGAAGTCGAAGATCGACCCGTAGTCCGCGGCGACCAGACCGATCTCCCCGAGCGCCCCATCGGCGAGTAGTGCCGCGATCACCGTCGTCTGCGGGAGAAAACGAGCCCACATCGCCTCCATGGCGAACACCCCGGCGGCGCGTGCGGCATCCGCAATCTCGCGTGCCTCCGGGGCGGTGAGGGCAATCGGCTTTTCGATGAGTACGTGCTTGCCGGCGGCGATGGCGAGCAGCGCGAGCGCGCGGTGCTCGCTGTGCGGCGCGGCGACGTAGACGATGTCGATGCCGGGATCGACCACCAGCCGCTCGTAACTGTCGTAGGCGCGATCGATACCGAACCGGGCGCCGAACGCCGTCGCGCGTTCGAGTGAGCGCGACGCGACCGCGTGCATCCGCTGGTCGGAGTTGGCGTGCAGCGTGCCGACGAAGTCGGCGGCGATCCGGCCCGGGGCCAGCACACCCCAGCGAAGAGTCGGCCCGCCCCTCAGGGGGGTGGCGGTCGAGGCGGGGAGATAGCTCATCGGGCGAGGGGGGCGGCCCGCGCGGAGTCGATCAGCTTCGGCACCGGAGTCATCATGGCCCCAAGCATAGGAGTCGCTAGCCCGCGAGTGCCGACGCAATCGCATCAATTCCGAGCTCGATCTCCGCGAAGCTCGTCGACAGCGGGGACAATCCGAGGCGGATGCCGGTCGGCCGGCGGAAGTCGGGGATGACGCCAGCGGCCCACAGTCCCGGCAGGATCGACTCGAATCGCGGATGATCGAGGGTGACGTGGCTCCCCCGTCGGGTGGGATCGCGCGGCGAGGAGAGCCGGACCTCCGGCAGCCGTTCGTCGGCGAGCGCGATCGCGTACTCGGTGAGGGCGATCGACTTGGCGCGGATCGCCGGCAGCCCTGCCTCGTCGACGAGCGCGATCGCGGGTTGCAGCGCCAGCATCCCGATGATCGGCGGCGTGCCGCTGAGGAACCCGCGGATGCCCTCGGCCGGCTCGTAGCCCTGCCTCATCTCGAAGGGCGCGCGCGATCCGAGCCAACCCTGGATCGGCTGCCGGAGCGATGACTGCAGGTCCCGCCGCACATAGGCGAAGGCGGGTGCACCGGGGCCGCCGTTCAGATACTTGTAGTTGCAGCCCACCGCGAGATCGACCTCCCACCCGTCGAGGGAAGTCGGCACGACCCCCGCCGAATGGCAGAGGTCCCAGAGGATGAGGGAACCGGCGTCGTGCACGATCTCGGTGATCACCGGCAGGTCGGCGAGGAAGCCCGAACGGTAGGACACCGAGGAGAGCACGACCAGCGCCGTGTTCTGGCCGACCGCCTCGGCGACTCGCTCCGGAGTGACATCCCCCGCCTCCAGCCAGCGGATGACAAGCCCGCACTCGGTTGCGACGCCCTCGAGCACGTAGCGGTCGGTCGGGAAGTTATCGCGGTCGATCACGAGTTCATTTCGGCGTCCGGCAGCACTCACGGCGGCACGCACGAGCTTGTAGAGCAGTACCGTCGTGGAATCACCGATCACGGTCTGCCCGGGCGAGGCCCCGAGCGCCACCCGACCGAGCTCGTCACCGACCGTGACGGGCAGGTCCAGCCAACCGGCATCCCACCCGCGGATGAGCTTCGTCGCCCACTCCTCGGCGGCGAAGCGGGCGATGCGCTCGGCGGATGCGGTGAGGGGCCGGCCGAGGGAGTTGCCGTCGAGGTAGGAGATCACGCCCGGAGATTCGACGAAGCGGTCGCGGTAGGCCGAAAGCTGGTCGGCGTCGTCGAGGGGGTTCACCGTCCCAGCCTAGGTCTGCGCTCCGCCGTGCCGCCCGCCCGCGCCGCGCCGAGTGACACGCGCGCCCGAACGTGCGGGCGCGCGTGTCACCGAGGGGGGCGGGGGATCAGCCCGGCAGGAGCGACTTTGCCCGAAGCTCCAGCAGGGCGGCCTCGAGCTGGTTCACGGCGAAGTCGACGTCGTCCGCGGAGATCACCAGGGGCGGGGCGAAGCGGATGGTGGACCCGTGCGTGTCCTTCGCGAGCACTCCGCGCGACATCAGCAGTTCGCAGACCCGTCGTCCGGTGGCAAGGGAGGGGTCGATGTCCACGCCGGCCCAGAGCCCGGCCGACCGCACCGACACCACACCGAAGCCGATGAGTCTCTCGAGTCCGGCCGTCAGCCGTGCGCCCATCACGCGAGCGCGCTCCTGGTACTCTCCGGTTTCGAGCAGAGCCACCACGGCCGAGCCGACCGCCGCGGCAAGCGGGTTTCCGCCAAAGGTCGAGCCGTGCTCGCCGGAACCGAGCACCCCGAGGATGTCGGCGTTGCCGACCACCGCGGACACCGGCACGATGCCGCCGCCGAGCGCCTTGCCGAGCAGATACAGGTCGGGCACGACCCCGGCGTTGTCGCACTGGAAGGTCGCGCCGGTGCGTCCGAGTCCCGACTGGATCTCGTCGGCGATGAACAGCACGTTGTGCCGGGTGGTGATGTCACGCACCGCCGGCAGATAGTCGGCCGGCGGAACGAGGATGCCGGCCTCGCCCTGGATCGGCTCGAGCAGAACGGCCACGGTGTTTCCGTCGATCGCGGCCTCGATGGCCGCCGCGTCGCCGTAGGGCACCGAACGGAATCCCGGGGTGAACGGGCCGAAGTCGGTGGTGGCCGCGGCGTCGTCCGAGAAGCTGATGATCGTGATCGTGCGGCCGTGGAAGTTGCCGTCGGCGACGATGATGTTCGCTCGGTCCGGCGCGACACCCTTGACCCGATAGCCCCAGGCCCGCGCCACCTTCAGCCCGGACTCCACCGCCTCGGCCCCCGTGTTCATCGGGATGACCAGGTCCTTCTTCGCGAGGGCGCCGAGCGCACCGACGAACGAGCCGAGCCGGTCATTGTGGAATGCCCGGCTGGTGAGGGTCACTCGATCGAGCTGCGCCTTCGCGGCCGCGATCAGCGCCGGATGCCCGTGGCCGAAATTCACCGCAGAATAGGCCGCGAGGCAGTCGAGGTACCTGCGGCCCTCGACATCCGTGACCCAAGCACCCTCGCCGGTCGCCACGACGACGGGGAGCGGATGGTAGGTGTGCGCGATGTGAGCGTCTTCGGCCTCGATGTACTCGCGGGTGTTCGTTCGGGTCTCGACCTCGGTCATCGGCGCAGTTCGAGGGTGCAGCATTTCACGCCACCGCCGCCGAGCAACAACTCGGAGAGGTCGACGCCGATGGGGTTGTATCCGCGCTCCCGCAGCTGGCGCTCGAAGTCCGTGGCGCGCGAGGCGATGACCATGTTGTACCCGTCGCCGAAGGAATTGAGCCCGAGGACGGCGGCATCCTCTTCGTTCACCAAGATCGCATCGGGGAAACGCTCACGCAGCACGGCGAGCCCCTCCTCGTTGAACGCGCTCGCCAGGTAGGCGATGTTGGGACCGGACCCGTCGGCGGAGACGAAGCCGGGCTGGGGGTCGAGCACCGCGATGGCCGTATCGAGATGGTAGAAACTCGGGTTGACGAGCTCGAGGGTCACGACCTCGCGGCCAAAGAGCTGCGCGACCTCCCGGTGGCTGTTTGATGCGCTGCGGAATCCGGTACCGGCGAGGATCACGTCACCGACGAGGAGGAAGTCCCCCTCGCCCTCGTTGATATTGGCCGGTTCGTGCACGTCGAATCCGCTCCCGCGGAACCAGTCCATGTAGGCCGGGCCCTCCGGCTGGCGCTCGGGGTAGGTGAAGCTGGCTCCATAGGCGATGTTGTCGAGCACGAATCCGCCATTCGCGGCGTAGACCATGTCGGGCAGACCGTCGATCGGATCGATCAGGTGCACGTCGAAGCCGAGATCGAGGTAGGTCTGATAGAGGGTCTCCCACTGGCGCACCGCGAGGCTCGTGTCGGTGGGCAGTTGGGGATCCATCCAGGGGTTGATGCGGTAGACCACAGTGAAGAACTCGGGGCGGCACATCAGGACGGTGCGCTTGGACGGGGTGCGGACGGTGGCAACATTCGTTGCGGGCATGGTGGCCGACACGAGGGCTCCTTTGGAGATCGGGGTGTGGGGTCGTTCCAGTCTCACACGCACACATCCGATATTTGCCCGCGTTGGGCGCACAAAATCGCCGAAGATAGCGCAGTCGGCACAAGAAAAAACCATAGGGTGGGGCCATGGACAGTCTCGACTACGGCATCATCGACCTTCTCCGCCAAAACGCCCGGGCCGGCTACGGCGATGTCGGCGAGGTGATCGGACTCTCGGCCTCCGCCGTGAAACGCCGCGTGGACCGGCTGGTCGCCGACAGGGTGATCCGCGGATTCACCATTCAGGTCGACCCGGCCGTCGACGGCCTCGGCACAGAGGCCTACGTCGAGTTGTTCTGTCGCGGCACCGTCGCGCCCGAAGAATTGCGGCGCATCCTCTCCGGCGTGCCAGAGGTGGTGGATGCCGGCACCGTCACTGGCAGCGCGGATGCGATCGTGCACATGCGATCCCGGGACATCCCGTCGCTCGAAATCGCGCTCGAAAAGGTGCGCGTCGCGCCCAATGTAGACCACACGCGGAGTGCGATCGTCCTGTCGAAGCTCATCCACCGTCGGAACGAGTGACCGAACCGCTGAGCCGCAATCCGGCGATGGAGTTGGCGCGGCAAAGGTGCGGGCACGGGGGATGCCCGCCGCTGGCCGCTCGGGCCTCGATCCCGGAGCCCACGCGGTCGAGCACCCCGGCGATGAGTTGCTCGCGTGCCGCGGCATCCGGAACGAAGTCGCGGAGGATGACAGCGAGGCCGTGCGCGCTCGCCCGCGCGAGCATCGTGCGGCTCGCCACGCGGACCTCGTCGACGGCGCCGGGCGGCTCTAGCTCGAGCACGATGGCGCGCACGAGGTCCGCCGCATTCGGGTCGTCGGGCCGGTCGGGCTGGGTCGTCATGGGCATCGACACGAGCGAAACAAGCGCGGCTCGGCGAGCGCGAAGGCGACGTACGACTCGCCGAACTGGCGCAGCCGGTCGATCGGCGCTGCGTCGGCGGCGACGGTCAGTCGCGCGAACATGTCGCGCGCCATGATCTCTCGCGCCCGCTGTGCGACGGCCGAGATGAGGTGGTCGCCGCTCGGGAAGTGGCGGTACACCGCCGCGGCGCTCACCCCGCAGGCCGCCGCTATGCGGCGCACCATGACGCCCTCGAACTCCTCGGCGCGGACGAGCTCCTCGGCGCGGGGGCGCCCCGCGCCCCCGCCCCCGAGATGGGGGCGATCCCTCCTGGCGATAGGGGCCCGCGCCAGCCCCCCCAGCACCCCGCCCACGGGGCCGCCCGCGCGAAGCCGACCCACGCGTGGGCTACTTCACCACCGGTGTGAACGACTACACCAATCCTGACAAACGCGAGCAGCGCACGCGCTACATCAATCGCTGGCGTCTGGAGAAAAAGGACCCGGCGGCAGCACTTTCAGAGCCGAAACAAGCAATTACCTATTGGCTCGACAAGAACATCCCGGTTGCCTATCGCAA
>JANMBI010000263.1:0-13958 GCA_031360325.1 Frigoribacterium sp.
TTCCGTGCTCGAGGCCCTTCGCGCCGAGATTCCGGTGACGGCCCTCTACATCGCGACCCGCATCGAGTACGACGACCGGGTGAAAGAGGTCATGCAGATCGCCACCAAGCGCGGAGTGCCGATCCTCGAGGTGATGCGCCCAGAGCTCGACCGCCTCGCCGGCTTCGATTCGGTGCACCAGGGGCTCGCCCTCAAGGTTCCCCCCTACGAGTACGCGCACCCCACCGACCTCCTCGACCGGATCGTGGCGAGCGGACGGGTGCCGCTTCTCGTGGCGCTTGACGGCGTGACCGACCCGCGCAACCTCGGCGCGATCATCCGCTCGGTGGCGGCATTCGGCGGCCATGGCGTGATCGTGCCCCAACGCCGTTCGGTGGGCCTCACGGCCGCGGCCTGGAAGACCTCGGCCGGGGCTGCGGCCCGCACCCCGGTCGCGATGGCCTCGAATCTCACTCAGACGCTCAAGTCGTTCAAGGAGCGCGGAGTCTTCGTGCTCGGACTCGACGGAGGGGGCGACACCGCCCTTCCGGAACTCTCCTGGGCGAGGGAGCCTCTCGTCGTGGTCGTCGGGAGCGAGGGCAAGGGTCTTTCCCGCCTGGTCACCGAGACCTGTGACGCGATCGTGTCGATCCCGATCAGCTCGTCGACCGAGTCGCTCAACGCCGGAATCGCCGCGAGCGTCACGCTCTACGAGATCGCGAAGCAGCGGGCGAAGAAGAAGTAGCCGCCCGCCCGGGACCGTTCAGACCTTCGATCGCCAATCGTCTTCGGCGACGATGTCGACCGGCAGGGTGATGGTGCCGGTTGCCGGAGCGATGACGGTGGCCTCATCGCGTCGGTGCCGGAGGACGGTGTCGACGTAGGAGCTCACTGCTTCGGCGAGCGGAACGTCGCGCGCCTCGTTCTGGGACAGGTACCAGCGATGGTCGAGCAGCTGGTGGAAGACCTCCGCCGGCTCGAGGCGCCCCTTCAGCTCCCGCGGGATGGCGCGGATCACCGGCTCGAACACCTTGGCCAGCCACTCGTGGGCCACCATCTCCTCGTCGTCTCCCTGCTTGTTGAAGGTCGCCGTGTAGGAGTCGAGGTCGTTTAGCAGGCGGCGTGCCTGGTTTTCCTGCGCGTCGAGCCCGGTGAGCCGAAGCAGTCGGCGCTGATGGTGCCCGGCATCCACCACCTTGGGTTGGATGCGCACCTGCGACCCGGTGTCGTCGGTCTTGATGGCGAGCTCTTCGATGTCGAAGCCGAGTTCGTTGAGCCGCTCCACCCGCTCATTGATCCGCCACCGCTCGGACGAGGAGAAGGACTCTGACCCGGTGAGTTCCTTCCAGAGGTTGCGGTAGGCGGCGACGATGCCGTTCGACACCTCCACCGGGTCGACTCCCTCTTCGAGGCGTCCCCCGGCGGCGAGGTCGAGGAGTTCGCCGGCGATGTTGACGCGGGCGATCTCCAGGTCGTTCTCTCGTTGGCCGTTGGACAGCCCGTTGTAGAGCTGGCCGGTCTCGGCATCCACCAGATACGCGGCGAAGGAGCCAGCGTCGCGCCGGAACAGGGTGTTGGAGAGGGAGACATCGCCCCAGAAGAACCCGATGATGTGCAGGCGGACCAGAAGCACGGCCAGTGCGTCGACGGTGCGCGTCGCTGTCTCCGGCCGCAGCGTCTGCGAATAGAGGGCACGGTAGGGGAGGGAGAACTTGAGGTGCCGGGTGATGAGCACGGAGTCGAGTTCGTCACCCTCGTCGTCCGTTCGGTTGGTGATCACCGCAACCGGGTCGACGCACGGCACGTCGAGTTTCTGCAGGGTGCGCAGCATCTCGTACTCGCGCCGGGCGAGCTCCGAGGATGTCTCCTTGATCGCGATCACGTAGCCGCTGAGACGCACGAATCGAACGAGGTGGCGGGAGATCCCCTTGGGCAGCGCGGCGATCACGCTGTCCGGCCAGGTATCGAGGGGGAGGTTCCACGGCAGATCCAGGAGCGCCGGGTCGACCGTCGCCGAGGTGATGTTGAGGGAACCGCTCATGTGCGCTGCCTATCGACGATGGGGTGACCGGGGAACTACGAGGAAAAAAGATACGGGCGCCGATGGTGGTCGTCGCCCGTATCCGATTGTCGGCGACCCGTTAGTCGACGACCGCCTTGCTCAGGCGTTCGCCCGACTCGATGTCGAACGCGTGGATGTGCGCGGGCTCCGGGAGGATGAACACGGTATCCCCGGCGTTCGGGTGGGATCGGCCGTCGACACGCGCGACGATGTCGACGCGCGAGCCGTCGATTTCGGTGTGGCCGTAGAGATATCCGTCGGCCCCGAGTTCTTCGACGAGGTCGACGGCGACCCGCAGACCCTCGCCGGTGCTCGAGACGCGCACGTCTTCGGGGCGGACTCCGATGGTTACCTTGGTGTTCTCGGTCCGGCCCATGGTGGAGCGGTCGATCGCGGCGATCGCGGTGCCGAACTTGAGACCGCCCTCGACGAGATCGGCGGTGAACAGGTTCATGGCGGGGGAGCCGATGAAGCCGGCGACGAAGACGTTCTTGGGGTTCGCGTAGAGGTCGCGCGGGGTGCCGACCTGCTGCAGCACGCCATCCTTGAGCACGGCGATGCGGTCGCCCATGGTGAGGGCCTCGGTCTGGTCGTGGGTCACGTAGACGGTTGTGACGCCGAGACGGCGTTGCAGGGAGGCGATCTGGGTGCGGGTCTGCACGCGCAGTTTGGCATCGAGGTTCGATAGCGGCTCGTCCATGAGGAACACCTGCGGCTGGCGCACGATGGCGCGACCCATCGCGACGCGCTGGCGCTGGCCACCGGATAGGGCCTTCGGCTTGCGCCCGAGGTACGGCTCGAGGTCGAGGAGCTTCGCCGCTTCGAGCACGCGGGTGGCGCGCTCATCCTTGTTGACGCCGGCGATCTTGAGCGCGAACCCCATGTTCTCGGCAACCGTCATGTGCGGGTAGAGGGCGTAGTTCTGGAAGACCATCGCGATGTCGCGATCCTTCGGCGGCACGTCGGTGACGTTGCGGTCCCCGATCAGGATGTTCCCGTCGTTGACCTCTTCGAGACCGGCGAGCATGCGCAGTGAGGTGGACTTTCCGCAGCCCGAGGGGCCGACGAGAACGAGGAACTCGCCATCCGCGACGGAGAGGTCGAGCGAATCGACCGCCGGCCGGGTCGAGCCGGGGTAGAGACGGGTAGCTTTGTCGAAGGTGACAGATGCCATGGACGTACAACTCCTTCACCGGCAGGTACGTGCCGGACGATCCGTAGTGAATGGATGATAGTGCAGGGCCATTATGTCACCGGGAGGGGGCACACGGGGAACCGCGATTCTGTCGATATGCTGAGCCGAGTGGCGCTGTGGCTATTTCCCAGACAGCCTGTCTAGTGTTCTTAGGTCCCCGCTCACAGCAGACTGCAGCGGCCGACGGCCCCGGCTCTGAGAGATAGCGATTGAGGTTCGATGACCTACGACAGATCGAGCGACAAAGGTCTGAGCAAGAACGAACGGCGTGAGGCCGCCCGCGAAAAGGCCCGTACCCTGCGCGAACACCAGAAGAAGAAGGATCGCCGCGGGCGCGTGCTCCTGCAGGGCGGCATCGCCCTGTTCGTGCTCGCGATCGTCGCCGTGGTCGGCCTCATCCTCGTCAATGGCGTGCGCCCCCCGGCTCCCGGACCGCTCAACATGCAGAGCGACGGTATCAAGATCGGCCAGGGATTCAAGGCGGTTCCCACCCCGGCCCTCCAGCCCGACGCCCGCCCCGTGCCCTCGAAGACCAACCCGCCGAACGTGATCGACTTGCGGGTGTACATCGACTATCAGTGCCCCTACTGCGGTGACTTCGAGGCAGCCAATTCGGCGCAGATCGAGAAGTGGGTATCGACCGGTGCGGCCACGCTGGAGATCCACCCCCTCGCCATTCTCGACCAGGCCTCGCTCGGCAAGAAGTACTCGACCCGGGCCGCGAACGCTGCGGCCTGCGTTGCCAACTACTCGCCAAACCAGTTCTTCGATTTCAGCGCGCTGCTCTTCAAGAACCAGCCGAAGGAGAACACCGAGGGGCTCACGGATGCCCAGCTCATCGCTCTCACCAAACAGGCGAAGGTGACTCAGCCGGACCCGGTATCGAGCTGTATCGCCGACCAGAAATTCAAGTCCTGGACGAACGCCGCGACTTCGCGGGCGACGACCGATCCCTTGGCCGGCACCAACGTCAAGAAGCTCGCCGGCACCCCGACCGTGATCATCAACGGCAGGAAGTACGACGGGCCGATCAACAACGCCGCAGAGTTCGCGTCGGCGGTATCGAAGGCCGCCGGAGAGAGCTTCACCGAACAGTCGACCGCTTCCCCGACACCGACACCGACCCCCACCCCGTAGCCGCCGCGGCCGTTTATCGACGCCCCCTTCTGCCTCCGGGCCGCAGGGCTCAGTTCGACAGCGCCGCCGTCGGGCGTGGAGCCGCGGCGATGATCTTGCCCGGATTGAAGGTGTTGGTGGGGTCGGCGGAGTCGAACAGTCCTTGCATCACCGCGATCCCCCCGGCGGAGATGTCCTCGGCGAGCCACGGCGCGTGCTCGAGGCCGATGCCGTGGTGATGCGAGACCGTGCCGCCCGAATCGATGAAGGCCTGTTGGATGGCTCGCTTGACCACGTCGTACTGTTCGAGCGAGTCGCCGCTCGGCAGATAGGCGAAGGTGAAGTAGAGGCACGCCCCCGAGTGGTAGGAGTGCGATAGATGGGCCATGATCCAGCCCTTCACCCCGATCTCGTCGAAGGCGCGATTCGCCGCCGCCATCACGGTGTCGTAGAGACCGGGCAGCTTCGACCACGGGGCGGAGGTCTCCGAAACATCCGCTGATCCGCCCAGGTCGAGCAGGAAGTCGCGGATGTAGGGGGTGTCGAACTTTTTCTGGTCGTAGAGCGCTCCAGGCCCCGTGCCGACTCCGATTCCGCCGTGCCTCTTGACGATGCGGCCGACGAGCTTCTCGTTGCGGGCGACGTGCTCCTCGCTGCCCTCGTAGCCGATGAAGGAGAGGCACATCTTGTCGGTGTCCCAGCCCTTCGCCTTCAGGAACATGCCGAGACCCTTGGTGGCGAGGCTCGAAATCCCCCGGCTCTCTTTGCTCGTCGCGAAGGAGAAGACCGTCTCCCGACCGTCAGAGACGCGGGTGACCGAGGGGGTGGCGTCGCTCTCCGAGATCTCCCGCATCGCCGCGAGGCCGTCGCTCCAGGTGGGATAGAGGTATGCCTGGATCTCACGCTTCGCGGGAACGCGATGCACCTGAACCGTGACCTCGGTGATCACACCGAGACGCCCCTCGCTGCCGAGGATCATCTCGCGGACGCTCGGCCCGGTGGAGGCGCTTGGCACGGGGCGGATCACCAGCACCGTTCCCGGACGCACGACCCGCAAGCCTCGGGCGATGTCGGCGATGTCGCCGTACTTGTCGGACTGCATCCCCGAGGATCGGGTGGCCACCCAGCCGCCGACCGTCGAGTGCGTGAAACTGTCGGGGAAGTGACCGATGGTCCACCCGCGTTTTTCGAGCTGTGCCTCGAGGTCGGGACCCTGGGCCCCCGCCTCGATCCGGGCGAGACCGGACCCCTCATCGACGTCGATCACCCGGTTGAGGCGGCCGAGGTCGAGAGAGACCACGGTGCGGGTCTCTTCGGCGAGGGGTTCGAGGCTGCCGACGATATTGCTTCCACCGCCGAACGGGATGATCACGGCGTCGGCCGCGACCGCGGCATCCACCACCCGCTGCACCTCCGACTCGTCGGCGGGATAGACCACGACGTCGGGGGTGCGGGCGAGGGAGCCGGCGCGCACGCGGATGAGATCGCGGATGCTCTTGCCGAAGGTGTGCACGACCCGGCCGAGGTCATCGGTGGTCACCTTCGCCTCCCCCACGATGGCAGCGAGGGCGTCGAGGAACTCCGCGCTCGCGCGGCTGGACGGCACGTCGAGGTCGTCAAACGTCGGGGGCGCGACCGTGGGGGACCCCGGCTGCAGCCCGAGCGCGAAGGTGAGGAACGGAGCGAAACCCGGCTTGTCGTCGTGATGAAATGCGACGCCATCCTCTCCCCAGCCCCACCATTTCATGTGCTTGACGTCTGTCACTTGTTGGCTCCTCTGATCGTTCGTTCGCGACGGGGTGGGTTTCGTCGTGTCAGGGCGTGCCGGCCGAGGATCTCGGCCGAATGCAGGTCTCTCAGGCGCACGATCTCCTGGCGGGTGCGCTCGGCAAATTCTCCCTTGGATTCGCCCTCCGCCAGTCGAAGGGGATCCCCGAATACCACGCCGACCGGAAAGCGTCCGCGCTTCGGCCAGTTGCTGCCGCGCGGGTGGGCGAGATGCGCCCCGATCACCGCCACCGGCAGGCACGGAACGTCGCAGAGGGCGGCGAGGGCGGCCGCCCCGGGCTTGAATCGCCCGAGCTCGCCGTCCTTGGACCGGGTGCCCTCCGGAAAGATCAGCACCGGGATGCCGCGAAGCAGCAGGGACCGAGCGTTCGTCGACGATCGGTCGGGCCCCGAGCGGCGCACCGGGAAGGCGTTGAAGAACAGCGAGGTTAGTCCTCGCCGCCACCAGACGTTGAAGAAATAGTCCGCTGCGGCTCCGGCGGCGAGATAGCGAGCGAGCGGGCGGGGGAGCGATCCCACGATGAGGGGGGTATCGAGGTGACTCGAATGGTTGGCAACGACCACGAAGCCCCCCGTCAACTCCTTCAGACGGTCGCTGCGGATCACGGTGACACGGGTCAGCGACCAGATCAAAGGTTTGAGCAGGGCACGTTGGGCGAGGAAGCGGGCGACCGCCTGATAGGGCGAGTTGAAACGATCGTGGAGTCGTTTGGCGGCCGAACGTGGCCCGGCCGATCGGGGACCGGGAGGCACCCGCTCCGTCACGGTGCCACGGGCTTCCGCCGCGACGACGAGAGTGCGCCCGAAACAGCGCGGATCGCGCTCTTCGGCGCCAAGCCGGCCAAGCCGATCAGCGCTCGGTAGCGAAGAGTGGGTATGGAAATCACTTTGCCTCGATCCACGTCGCGCAGGGCCGCGCTCACCAGTTGTTCGGCGTCGAGCCACATGAAGTTTGGGATGCTTCCGGTACGGATGCCGGCGCGCTGATGGAATTCCGTGCGAACCCACCCCGGGCAGAGGGCCGTCACCCCGACACCGGTGCCGCGAAGTTCGACGGCGAGCCCCTCGCTGTAGGACGTCACCCAGGCCTTGATGGCGGAATACCCGCCCATGGTGAGGAATCCGGCCGTGCTCGACACATTGACGATGGTGCCCCCACCCCGGGCCACCATTGCCCGTGCTGCGGCACCCGACAGCACGAAAACCGCGCGGCACATCACCTCCAGTGCCAGATCGAATTCCGAGAGATCGGCATCCAGCGACGACGAATGCATGCCGAATCCGGCATTGTTCACCACGAGGTCGATCGGGCGGTCGGGGTCGGAGAGCCGGTCGGCCACCCGGGCCACGTCGGCACGATCGGCGAGGTCGGCCGGGAACAGTTCGACGGTGCATCCCGACCCTCGGAGTTCGGCGGCCATGTCGTCGAGTCGGCCGACCGAACGCGCGACGAGAACCAGGTCATATCCTCGCGCGGCGAGGAGCCGGGCGAACGCGGCGCCGATGCCCGACGTCCCGCCGGTGACGAGAGCTACACCCATGCCGTTAGGTTACGCTGCTCACGGGGCACCGGTTGCCTAAACGGGTGCCCGATGGCAGCAAGGGCTTGAAATCATGACATTCGCGAACACCGATTCCACCCCCCTGGACCCGGGAGGGACGCCCACGACTTCGTCCCAGCCGTTCGACGTGCGCGCATTCGCTCGGACCGCGCAGGGCAACCACCGCGAGTCGCTTCGGCTCGTCGAATTCGGGGCGCATCCGCTGTCTGTCGACAGCCTCCGGACGGTGCGGTACCTGGCCCGACTCGAGGGCGGCACGATGGAGCAGTTGCGAAACCTGCTCGTGACCGCGACGCACAAGGACGCCCGGATCACCGCCTTCCTCGTCACCTGGGCCTTCGAGAAATTCTGGATCGCGGATGCGCTAGACGCGGTGCTCGAGGCCAACGGCCAACCGAAGTCCCATGATGGCGGCGACGGGAGCCCGAGGCGCTCGCGGAGCGAAGCGGTGGAGCGTCGCGGTCCCGTCCGGCGGGCAATCACCGGGCTGCTCAAGGGAGTCCCTCTCATCGGGGTACACGTGACCTGCGGGCTCGTCGACGAGTGGATCACCCGTGCCGCCTACGACCGGTTGGACACCGCGAGCGCGAGCCCCGCACTCTCATCGACCATCGGGACGATCCGCGGCGTGAAGGATCGCCACCTGGCCTTCTTCGACGACGAGGCGCGACGACGACTGGCGACGGACCGGCGGTCGGTCGCCCTCACCCGAGCGTCGCTCCCACGCCAGTCTTGGCCGCTCGGCGCCATCGACCGATCCGCAGACGATCGTTCGTTCTTCGACGCGTGGGTGTTCGGCGGGGACGACGGTCGAGCACGGGCCTCGGAGATCGGTCGCTGCGTCTCGGAGCTGCCCGGCATGGACTCCGCCGTCGGCGACGCCGTCGCACGAAGGCTCCGAGCGTGAGCCGGGCCGACGGGCCCGTGACGAAGGCTCCCGCGCGCACGGCCCGCAAACGACCGAAGGCCGCTGCCGCGTCGAGCCTCGCTGAATCGACACTGGGTGCATCGCACGTCTTCCTCACCGGCGGCACCGGTTTCGTCGGCCAAGCGATCCTGGAGCGATTGCTGTCGTCTCATCCCGATACCACCATTTCGCTGCTCATTCGCTCGAAGGGCAGCACCAGCGCCGCCGACCGGCTGCGAACCCTGTTGCGCAAGCCCGTCTTTCGCCTCTGGCGCGAACGTGTCGGCGAGGACGAGGCGGAGCGCGCTGTGCGTGATCGACTTCGCGTGGTCGAGGGAGACCTCGGTTCCGTCCCGACGCTGCCTTCGGACCTGGATGTCGTCATCCACAGCGCCTCGTCGGTGTCGTTCGACCCGCCGATCGATCAGGCCTTCGAGACCAATCTCGGCGGGGCGTTGGCGCTGTACACCGCCCTCCGCGCCAGCGGGGGAGACCCGCACGTGGTGCACGTTTCGACGGCCTATGTGGGAGGCATCCGAAAGGGAATCGTGCCGGAGGCACGCCTCGACCACACGGTGGACTGGCGCAGCGAGTTCGACGCGGCCCGCGACGCCCGCGTGCGCGTGGAAATGGCCTCCCGTCAGCCGGAGACCCTCCTTCGTCTCATCGGGCAGGCCCGAACAGAACACGGCAAGGAGGGTCCGCAGGCGGTGGCGAAGGCCGCCGAGGCCGCGCGCGTCGACTGGGTGCGCTCCCGCCTCGTCGACTACGGGCGCACCAGGGCCGAGAGCCTTGGCTGGACCGACGTCTACACGCTCACCAAAGCCTTCGCCGAGCGCGCGGCGGAGGAGCTGTGGGGGGATGCGGGCCACCGGTTGTCCGTCGTGCGCCCCGCGATCATCGAGAGCGCCCTCCGGCACCCGTTCCCCGGCTGGATCGACGGCTTCAAGGTGGCCGACCCGCTGATCCTCGCTTACGGGCGCGGCCTGCTGCCCGAGTTCCCCGGTCTCCCCGACAGCGTGCTCGATGTGATCCCGGTGGACTTTGTGGTCAACGCGATCCTCGCGATCGCCGAGCGACCGGCCCCGGTCGCCCGATACGTTCACGTGAGTTCGGGCGCGAGCAACCCGTTGCCGATCCATCGCATGCTGCGGAACATGAACGAGTTCTTCACCGCCAACCCGATGCCGCACGACAGTGACGGCCATGTCCGCGTGCCCACTTGGAGTTTTCCCGGCGATCGCAAGGTGGAGCGGGCGCTCCGCAGCCAGGAACGCTGGAACGGTCGCCGCGGGCGGCTGCTCGAGCGATTCCCGTCCACGACCCGCACCCGCGCTCAGCTCGCCAAGGTCACTACCCGGCGCGGCGACCTCGAATCCCTCCGCAACTTCGCCGAGTTGTATCGCGCCTACGTGCAGACGGAGATCATCTTCGACGACCGGCAACTACGCTCCCTCGGAGCCTCCCTTGCGCTGTCGCCGGACGCTGACACCGGATTCGACGTGACCACCATCGACTGGGAGGACTACCTCCAGCGCGTCCACTTCCCGGCCATCACCACTCTGACCCGAGCGTTCGCTGTTCGACCGGCCGCGTCGGAGCGGGCGCAGAAGGCCCTGCCGCGGCGCACGGATGTCCTGGCCGTCTTCGACCTGGAGGGCACGGTCGTCGACTCCAACATCGTCGAGCAATACCTGTGGGTTCGGTCCGCCGGATTCCGCAAGGCGGCGTGGCCGGGGGAGGTGCTGAGTCTGCTCGGCTCGCTGCCGGGCTACCTGAGTGCCGAGCGGCGGGACCGCGGTGAGTTCATCCGGGTCTTCCTTCGTCGCTACAGCGGCATGACGGTGGCTCGCCTGGAGAACGTCGTCTCCGGTGGGTACCGGGAGACCCTCCTCCGGCACACGATGCCCGCGGCGATCGCGCGCATCAGAGAGCACCGCGACGCCGGGCATCGCACCGTGCTCGTGACCGGATCGATCGGCACGCTCGTGGCCCCACTTGCCGACCTTTTCGACGAGGTGATCGCCGGTTCGATGCACGAGCGCGACGGAGTGCTCACCGGTTACCTCGCCCAGCCCCCCCTCGTGGACGAGGCGCGGGCGGCGTGGCTTCTCCGCTACGCCGAGATCCACGGCCTCGATCTCGCGCAGAGCTACGGCTATGGCGACAGTCACGCCGACCTCGTCTGGTTGGAGTTGCTCGGCAATCCCAGCGCGGTAAATCCCGACACCAATCTTTCGCGCGAAGCGCAACGAAGACGGTGGAGCATCCACAATTGGAAGCGCGGGTCTCAGCCCCCGCGCCCCCTCGGCTCGAAAGGAGGGGAAGAGTAGCCGATCGGCTTCTTCCCACAGCGCATGGCATTCGATGTAGACAGGTACACCGCGACCTCGGTCAGCGTGAATTGGGACGACCTCGATCTCGAGCGGTTTCGCGAGCATCCGCTCCCCGAGGGATCGCTTCGCACGCTGCGGTATATGGCGGATGTGGAATACCACACCGTTTGCTACACCCGTGACCTGCTCACCACACCCTCGCACAAGGAGGCGGACATGAGCGCATTCTTGACGATGTGGAACCGGGAGGAGTTCTGGCATGGGGAGGCCCTCGCGACGGTCCTCGGCATCCACGGCATCATCGTCGACTTCGACGAACTGAAGGCGAGTCGTCTGAAGCTCGGCTGGAAGGATCGGCTTGACCCGATCAAGCAGTCCATCGCCGGCAGAATCGTTGGCTCGGACTTCGTCGCCGTGCACATGGCCTGGGGGGCCGCCAACGAATGGTCGGCGATCACCGCCTACAACCGGATGGCCGAGCTCGAGGACGACCCGGTGCTCGCCGAGCTCCTCAAGCGGATCGCGAAGCAGGAGGCCCGCCACGTGGCGTTCTATACCTCCCAGGCTCGCGATCGCCTCGCCTCTAGCCGAAGGGCTCAGGTGCTCGCGCGATTCGCCCTCAAGAATTTCTGGGCACCGGTGGGGTCGAGCATCATGGACCGCAGTGAGGTGGTGCATGTGATGGGCCACCTCATGGGAGGGCCGGAGGGGCGCAAGGGTGCCCGCAAGATCGATACCGCCATCTCGGGACTGCCCGGAATGGACGGTCTCACCATCGTCGAGGACTCCCTCGACAGGTTGGGCGTTGCCGCCTAGATCCCGGACGGCCGAGAGGTCGCTACCCGCCCGCGCCGACCGGGTCGGGGCTGCTGCTTGCGCGGGCGCCGAGCTCATCCTGAACGAGGTGGGCGAGATTGCGGAGCAGGGTCTCATCGGTGGGGCTAAACGATCGGGGCACTGCGTCGAAAACGCACAGCGCACCGATGCGCTGACCGTCCGGGCTCTCGATGGGGTAGCCGGCGTAGAACCGCACATGACCGCGGGTCAGGACGAACCGATGGGAACGAAAGCGGTCATCGAGCGATGCATCCCTCACCACCAAAGCGCCGGTCTGTCGAATGGTGAAGTCGCAGAAGGCGTCGGTACGGGCCGTCTCGACGGCGGCGACCCCGACGCGCGCCTTAAACCACTGGCGATCATCGTCGATGAAGCTGATCGCGGCGCCGGGAACGCCGAACAGGTCCTTGGCGAGTCGAACGATTCGATCGAAAGACTCCTCGGCACCGGTGTTCAGGATGTCGAGCCGTTCGAGCGCCCGCTGCCGGGCGGCCTCGTCGACGTCTCGCCCCGCGAGCTCGTTGGCGTCGGCCGCGGCAGGCTCCGCCGCGCAACCGTCGGCAATACCGCGAACGATCCCGGCCGCCCAGCGATCGTAGACCTCGGGGCTGCGGTGGCGTGTGCCGCCCCCCCGCCGGTCGGGCAGGAACGGCACGAAGGTGGCTGACGGGGTCTCGGCCACGACCTCAGATGCCACCGAGTTGAGGGCGGCGACTTGTTCGTCGACGAGCCGAGCGAGGGGCGCCCTAAGAGTCGTCACTCGGGACGCGGGTGGCACGGCGATGAAGGCGATCGGCGATGTCGGCAGGGCGTCGCGAAGAAGGCGGAACAGCTCGGTGATCCCGGAGCGCCAGCGGCCGAGCGAACTGAACTCGAGGGCGTCGGTCACGCCGACCACGACGACGACGACATCGTAGGGCTCAGAGCTCACGGTGGCGACGAGGCTCTTTGCGCGGTGAATCGTGAGGTCCGCGCGAACCGTGACGTCGACATCCACCGCCCGACCGGTGACCGTGGACAGTCTCCGCGCGAGCGCACCGGCGAGGGCCAGTTCGTGGGTCTTCACGCCATAGCCGACGGCTGGCCCGCCGCCGAACAGCAGGACGCGCAGCGGATCGACTCCGGCGGCATGCACCTGGGCGGTGTCGGCGGGGCGGGGCCCGCTCGACCAGTCGTTGATCCCGAGAGCCAGGGCGTGGCGCACGCTGTGGCGGAGCACGTGGCGATCGAAGCCGTTCATCGGTCAAATCCCCTCGCCTCGGTGGCGACACCCGGTCAGCCTCAACCCGGACCACCATATGAGACTACGTCTAGTCGCGCCCCCATTTCGACGCCGACCGTGCCCCCAGTTCTGGGCGAGAAAGGGGTCGCGATGGATTTAGTGGCCGTGGCGGTGATGCGCGTCGGGGTAGTGCTCGTGCGAATGGGGGAGCGGTTCGTGGGTGTGCTCGTGCGTGTGGCGAACCCCGGGAGCGATGGGTTCCGGATGCTCGTGCTGATGATGAGCGTCGTGCAAGTGTTCGTGCGTGTGCACGATCGCTTCGTGCGTGTGTTCGTGGGCGTGCCGCTCGGTGAGGTGCAGCCAGACCCCGATGGCCATCAGCGCGGCCGCGATCACGAGCGGAACGGTCAACGGAGCGCCGAGCACGACAGCGAGAACGGCGCCGAAGAAGGGGGCGATCGAGAAGTAGGCGCCAGCCCGTGCGGTGCCGACGTGACGCATCGCCACGATGAAGAGCACGAGACTCACCCCGTAGGCGAAGAAGCCGACCACCATCGCCGAGGCGATGTTGACAGCCGGAGGCAATCGGGCGCCGAGAAGGAAGGCGAGAACGAGGTTCACCGGGCCGGCGACTCCGCCCTTGACGGCGGCGAGCCAGGTGGCATCCGTCAGCGCGATCTTGCGGGTGAGATTGTTGTCGATGCCCCAGCTGAGGCAGGCGCCGAGGATGGCGAGGGACGGCCAGACGGTGCCGAGCTGGGCGCCGGTCGGGATGCTGAGCACGATGGCTCCCGCGACGATGGCTGCCATCCCGAGAGCGATCCGGCGGTCGAAGTTCTCCTTGAACACGAACCACGCGAGCAGTGCGGTGAAGACCCCCTCCGCGTTCAAGAGGAGTGAGGCGCCGGTCGCCGGCATCCCCGACAGCCCCACGAGCAGAAGCACCGGCCCGAG
>JANMBI010000046.1:0-2111 GCA_031360325.1 Frigoribacterium sp.
GGCCGAGGTGTCGCCCCAGGCGGTGATGCCGTGGCCGCCGAGGATGCAGCCGATCGCGCTCGGGTTGGCGGCCTTGATCGCCGCGATGTCCTCACCGAGCTGCCAACCCGGCCGGCGCCAGGGAACCCAGAGGACCTTCTCCCCGAACGCCTTCGCCGTGAGCTCCTCGCCGTCGACGGCCGTCGCGAAGGCAATGCCGGAGTCCGGATGCAGGTGGTCGACGTGCGCGGCGTCCACCAGTCCGTGCATGGCCGTGTCGATCGACGGCGCGGCGCCACCCTTGCCGTGCAGCGTGTAATCGAAGGCCTCAACCATCTCGTCCTCCCGGTCGACGCCGGGGTAGACGTTCTTCAGGGCGCGCAGCCGGTCAAGGCGCAGCACCGCGAGCCCCGACGCGGTGAGCGTTCCGAGATCCCCGCCGGAGCCCTTCACCCAGATCAGTTCGACGGGCTCCCCGGTGACCGGGTCGACATCCGTGCCCTTGGCGGAGGTGTTGCCTCCCGCGTAGTTGGTCACGCGCGGGTCGGAGCCAAGGCGATTGCTTCGCGCGACGAGTTCCGCGGCGGTGGGGTTGACGGCACTGGGGCTGACGGCGGTGACTGACATGGGTGCTCCCTCAGGCGGCGTGCCGCCTCGATTGTTGATGGTGTGCAGTTATCGGCCGATCGCCGGGAGGGGGCGCTACCAGATGGTGTAGCCGCCATCGATCACGAGGATCGACCCGGTCATGAATGCCGACGCTTCGCTCGCGAGGAAGACGACGGAGGGGGCGATCTCCTCGGGCTGGGCGAACCTCTTCTGCGGGGCATCCTGCACCCAGTAGCGGAGGTAATCCTCGCGATCCACCGGCGTCATCTCGGTCTCGACGTAGCCGGGTGCGACGGCGTTGACGCGGATGTTCCGCGGTGCCCACTCCTGAGCGAGCGACTTGGTGAGGTGGTGCACGGCGGCCTTCGACGCGTTGTAGGCCGGCTGGTTCTGGGGACGGTTGACGATGAAGCCGGACATCGATCCGATGTTCACGATCGAGCCGCCGTTCGTCATGTGGCGCGCGGCGGCGACACTGCTCTTGAACACCGCTTTCACGTTGAGGTCGAACACGGCATCCCATTCGGCGTCCGGCACCTCGTCGGCGTTGCGGTGGAAGCATGAGCCGGCGTTGTTGATGAGGATGTCGAGTCCGCCGAGGGCATCCGCCGCCGAGTCGATCGCCCGGTGGAGTTCGCCGTCGGACGTCAGGTCGGCCTGGATCGCGGTGGCCTTCACCCCGGCGGCCTCGAAGTCACGGAGGGCCTGATCATTCACCCGGGCATCGCGGGCGATGAACGCGACATCGGCTCCCGCTTCGGCGATTGCCCGCACGAATGATTTTCCGAGTCCACGGTTGCCCCCGGTGATGAGGGCCTTCCGCCCGGCGAGGGAGAACAGGTCGAGTACGGTCATTGCGACTCCTTGGGTCGGTGGATCCGGTCGGGCGATGTGCGCCCGAGGAACATCATGCGCCCCATCCGGCCTGCACGCCGCCGACGCGGTCCGCGGCGATAGTGGCCTGGTAGCCGGATGCGGTGTAGGCGGCCATCGGGTCACCGGCGAGGCCGCGGGACTCGCGCCATGCGGCGAGGTCGGGGCGGACGTCCCGGTAGAAGGCGTCCATGAGGATGCCGTTGGCGGCGAGCACGTCGCCGGCATCCTGAGCCGCTTTCAGGGCGTCGCCGTCGACGAGGAGCGCGCGCGCCGTCATCTCCTGCACGTTGAGCACGGAGCGGATTTGCCCCGGGATCTTGTCTTCGACGTTGTGGCACTGGTCGAGCATGAATGCGACCCCCGAATCCGGGTCGTACCCGCCGCCGCGGATGACCTCGTAGAGGATGCGGAACAGCTGGAACGGGTCGGCAGCCCCGACGATCAGGTCGTCGTCGGCGTAGAAGCGCGAGTTGAAGTCGAAGCTCCCGAGCTTCCCGATCCGGAGCAGCTGCGCGACGATGAACTCGATGTTGGTGCCCGGGGCGTGGTGTCCGGTGTCGAGGCAGACCAGGGCGCGGTCGCCGAGGGCTGCGACCTGTACGTAGGAGGTGCCCCAGTCCGGGACATCCGTGTGGTAAAAAGCGGGC
>JANMBI010000071.1:0-9904 GCA_031360325.1 Frigoribacterium sp.
AGGGCGCCAGCTACCGGCTCCGCGGACGAGGCATCGACAGCCTCCCCAGCATCAGAACCCAAGAACCGGCAAACTAGAAACCAAAACCGGTGGCCCCATTTTCGCCCGTCACATTGGCCTCAAATTCGAGCGTCGTCGACAAGTATCCAGGCAATTTGGCCGTTGCTCTGGCATCCATCCGCGGGATGACCACCGTCTCCCCCACCGCCGAATTACTTAGACATGACGTCCGGGAAGCCCTTCAGATGGTGTTGCTGCCAGTGTTGCCGGACGCTTCGGTCTACTTCATCGAGACGTCCGAGTGGCTGAGCCGCAGATATGGGCTAGGGCGTGCGCTTCTCCAGACCGAGCGTCCCAGCTATCCACTTAGTGATACAGAGCTCCAGTTCGGATCTGCGCTCGGTCTGTTCAGCGACACCACTATCGGGTACTCGGCGTACATAGACCCTCTCCTAACTTCGCTGTCACCCTACGTCTGGGGCATCGCTTCGGGCCGTCCCGGAGGCGTCATTGTCTACCTTTTTGGAGGCGTCGTTGAGGGGCTATCGGACACTCCGCTGGAGGTAATTTCTCTCTACACCCCTCGATCAACTCGAACATCAACCGGTCCAATGGAGCTACCGAAAGCGTCGTCATTTGAGGCTGCGTTGCGGTGGTGGATCGGGCAACTAGATCTCGTGTTTGCTGCTGCCACCGACCTATCGAACTACTCAAGAAATGGCAAGCTCGACCCTGCACGACAGGTAGAGCGACAACTTGCCCTGGAACAGCTCTTCCGAACATGCCAGTCGATCTCCGCCAGTCAGAGAGACCCCCACGCCCGACTGACCCTTATGTTCACAGCCCTCGATTTGCTTGGCGGCATATTGCCCGGCATTCAGTGGCACGACCTCGTTAATGCCTCTAAGGCGCGCCAAGTATTGGAGAGGGTCCAGAGCGCAATACCCGCAACTGTGGGCTCAGTGGTGCTGCCCCGCGCGAGGCTCGCGATCGATGCGCTCGAATCTCTGCAGTCCGGCTTCTTTGTGCGGTCGCAATTGGAGCCAGGTGGGATCCGTCTTCCAATGCGCGATCAGAGTGAAGTGATTCCCCTAGCGCGGGCCGTTGCCTATTGGCTCAGGGTGATCCGCAATAGTCATCACGGCTTCGACCAAGTTCAAAAGCCGCGCGAACGGGCTCTGCTCGCAGCGCACAACGGCGACATTCCAGAAGCGCTCTGCGACCTGGCCTGGTTCTATCTCCTCAGCATCGTTGCCGAGCCAGCACAGCTCAACGCTCACCATAGTTCACGGCCTACTGAGAACTGAGCTTGCCGAACTCTGTGCAGTCGAGTCAAAGACGACCTCGTTTCCGTAGACCGAAGCGTTCGGGTCGAGCTCTGGCGGCGCGTCACTGGGTTCCACTCTACGAATCGGCGGCATTGCTCTTAGGGTTAGTCGTCGATCCCCCCTATAGCCGATAACAGCACTTATGTCAGGCGATATTTCAACGGTCTGCCGAATAGGAAGTTGCGTGAAAGTGGAGATTCGCGCGACCATTCCCCAGATTAATCTCACGACTTGCCTTTTAGGCTGAGTGGTGACGGCGCTCAGCGAATTTCCCCGGTCTTGCTCGTTGAAGTTCCCCAGGTCGCGGTGTCAGGTTAGCGCAGGTTCGTGCCGGTTGTGACGCGGCGTAGTTCGTCTGATGCGGCGGTGTGGTTGCGGAGCCGGTAGGAGGCCCCGTCGAGGGTGATGACGACGGATCGGTGCAGGAGTCGGTCGAGCATCGCGGCAGCGACGGTGGTGTCGCCGAGGATCTCGCCCCAGGCTCCGACGGGGCGGTTCGTGGTGATCACGATCGATGTTTTCAAGTAGCGCTGGTTGATGACTTGGAACAGGGCTGAGGCGGCCTCGGCTGGCAGCGGGAGGTAGCCGAGTTCGTCGATCACGAGCAGGGTGGGTCCGGCGAAGAAGCGCATCATCGTGCCCCATTTGCCCTCGATCGCAGCCCTATGGCAGCGGGCGGCGAGGTCGGCGGCGGAGGTGAAGTAGGTGCGGTAGCCGGCCTGAACTGCGGCATGGCCCAGGCCCGTGGCGAGGTGTGTTTTCCCGACGCCGGGCGGGCCGATGAGCAGCACGTTGGTCGCGGTTTCGAGGTAACGGCAGGTGCCGAGCTCGGCGAGCAGGGAACGGTCGATGCCGGACGCGGCGTCGAGGTCGAAGTCGTCGAGGGTGGCGCCGGTGGGGAGGTTCGCGAACCGGAACCGGCCAGAAAGCCGCCGGGCATCGGTGGCGGTGACCTCGACGGCGAGCAGATGCTCCAACGCCTGGGTCAGGGACCAACCCTCGGCCTGCGCCTGGTCGAGGATCCGCGGCAACGCCGCGGCGGCGTCAGCAAGTTTCAGTTCGGCCAGGTGGCCCTTCAGCTGCTGGTAGATGCTCGCGGGCGTCGCGGCGGTGATGGTGGTCGCGGCGGTCAGGGGTGTCGTGGTGGTGAGGGGTGTGTTCATCGGAGGGTGTTCCTGTTCTTCGCAGCCTGCTCGTAGGCGGCCAAATTGATCACGGTCGTGGTGGCGGCCGGGGTGCCGGCCAGTTCAGCGGCGGCAGTGCGGGCGCCGATCCCCGGCGGGATGCGTTCCTTCTTCCGGTGCGGGCGCCCCGGAGGTGCTGAGGCCAGGGCGATCGCCTCCAGCGCGGTGACGTGTCCGCTGTCACGGATGGTGACCCCGAGCCCCGGCTCGGCAATCCGGTGCCGGGCGAGCACGATGCCGGAGATCGTGGCGATGTCGATTGTCGCCGCGCCGAGACGTTGGTGGACGACCACGCGGGTCGCGGCCAGCTCCGGCGGGACCGAGTAACGGTTGCCGCGCCAGTCGATCAACGCCTGCCGGGTCGCGAGGCGGTCCTCGACCACCACGACGGGGAACAGGGTCGGTGGTAACGGTGCGAGCCGCTCCGCCAGGAACATCACCGCTGCGGTCGTTGACCCGTCGCGGCCCTCGCGCCGCCGTCCGTCCTGGCCGGTCGCGAATCTCGTTAGGCTCTGCTGCGCCTGCTCGGGGGTGAGCTCGTCGGGAAGGTTTCGCCACCACCGTTGCGCTGCGGTGTGGTTGTTCTTCTCCACCACCCCTTTGCGGTTCCCGGACCGGGGCCGGCAGGCGACCACACTCACCGCATGATGTTTGGAGAACGCGGCGAACATCGGCGTCAGGTCACTGGTTCCGGCTTTCAGCACCGTCGTCATTCGGTCGAACCGCCAGGTGGTCGTCACCCCGCCGAGCAGGCTCAGCAGCAGGGTCATCGCCGCCAGCAGATGGGGCAGGTCCATCGACGGGGAGATCACTGCTCGCCAAACCCCGGAGTGCGCCAATGATCCCACGAGCACATAGCAGCGCTTCGTCGGGAACGCCCATCCGGCCGGCGCATCGGGTAACTCGACCCAGTCGAACTGGGTTTCCTCCCCGGCCGGGTGCTCGATGATCGCGTTCGGCCGTTTCGTCACATGCGCGCAGGCGGTGCACGCCGGGCGCAACTTCCGGTCCCGGATCTGCCGGGTCAGCGTCGGATAGGAGCCGGTGAATCCCAGCGGGACAAGCTCGTCCAACAACGTCACCGCCCATAAATGCGGGTCCTCGGTCAGCCTCGCGGTGACGTAGTCGACGAACTTCTCGAACGGGTCCGGCTCGGCTCTTTGACGCACCCCCGGAGCGCGGTCCCCGGCGAGGTAGGAGCGGATCGTTTTACGGTCGTGATCGGTGCGGCGGGCGATCTCACTGATCGTCATCCCTTGTCTTTTGAGCGCGTGGATATCCACGTCGTCCTCCTCTGAAAGCATAGGAACAGGGCCTTTCTCGTGCTGGTGTGTGGTCGAAGACCATCAGCATCGAGGAAGGCCCGTTCCTACGAACGGAAGCGACCCGGAGTGGGGAATTTCAGTGAGCAGAACCGAGGAATTTCAGTGAGCGCCGTCAGTGGCGCGTGCTCGGAAGTCTTGAAAACGGTAGCTGGAGCTCGGGAGATTCGTTCCGCTGGCCGGAAGGCGGACCACTCAGAGCAGCCCGAACGACGCCGCATCGTCGAGTCAAATAGCGGCGCACCAATGTTTGCAGTCCGTCGTGACCGAGGCTCTGTTGCGCGCAGATGGACTCCGCGCGACAGAGCCTCTCGAACGGTTCAACCAATCAGTTCCATGACGGGGCCTTCGTGCAGTGCCCTGTAGATGTCGTCGCGGATGGTGTTCGCTTCGGGGTCGGTGAGCGTCTTGGAGAGCGGCCGGAGTGTGAGGCGGACCAGTGCGTTTGCCTGGTCCGGCCGCAGTCGAAGTCTGTCCTGCGCGCTTCGGGGGAGATCCGCGTACGCGGTGGCGTTGAGAACTTCTACCGATTCGAGGTCGTCTATGCGATCGCCCAACGCCGCTCTTGCTTTATCGCCCAGGGTCTCGGCGTCAGCATCCATGCCGACGACGATCGAGATGTCGCGGCGGATCGGCGGCATACCCGAAACTGCCTGCCAGGGTGACAGGTTGAGCATTTGCTGTCCGATCCGGGGATCGGTCGCCCGCAGAAGTCGAATGTCGGGGATGCCCTTTCTCAGCATCAACGCCCGGTCCAGGCCCATGCCGAGAGCAAGCCCGGACCACGCATCGGGGTCTAGACCTGCCGCGGTGAGGATGTGCGGTGCGATCAATCCGCACTCGGCCAGCTCCAGCCACTCACCATCGACTGACACATCGACCTGACAGCCGTGGACCGTGTAGGGGTGCACGGCCGGGACGGCGCGCCACTTCGCGCCGGGCAGCACCGCTTCCACCAGGGTTTCGATCATTGTCTGCAGATCTGCGGCAGTGAGTGGCTTGGTAGAACTCACCCGCCACAGATCGACTTGGTGCGGGGCTCCAACGTGGGTGCGGTCGATTGCGTCGCGGCGATAGACCAGGCCGGGCAACACCAGCAGTCGGTCGCAGCTGGCCTGCGTGGACAAATCATTGAGCAGGGTGGGAATCGACGCCGAGGTGTGGCTGCGCAGCATCACCGTTGGACTCACATAGCGCGAGTATCGCTGGTCCCTGGTTACTGATGCCGGGTCGAAGCCGAGCTTGTCGTAGTTGTCGACGACAGCTACGAGTGGACTGTGGCGGATGGTTTCGGCCGGGATAGCCCAGTGGCCGGCGAGAGCGGAGGAGACGTCGTCGAGCAGCGTCTGCATCGCGTGGTGACCCTGGTGGAGGTCGGAGAGGTCGCGAAGATTGAGCGCATCGGTGAGTTCCGTCGCGGAGAGATATGACGTCATGTTCTGGTCCTTTGATGAGATCGGATGGAGGAGCCCCCCTCGACCGATCTGTCGCTGGACCTAAGCGCGTACGACCAAGCCCAGGCGACCGGGAACCGGTCGAGGGCGAAGAAATCGCAGCGATACGTGCATGGCCTCAGCATAGACACAAGAACGCGGAGATTGTGCGGGTATCTGAACGTCGCTTCTCGTCGACGCAATAGCCGAAGGTGTTGCTGATCGTTGGGGCGACGTTGGGTGCGGTGTGCCCGGCGCCCGCAAGCCGGACGTGCCGCGGACACAGTCCCCATTGGCGGGACGAGGTGACCTGTTAAAATTTTTGCATGACCAATATCATCTTCGACAAGATTGCACGAATAGACGACGACAAGCACATAGCTGTCCTGGTCCCATTCGTCTACGACACCATGCGCGTTGCCTCTGACCCGATCACAGTAGGGGACGAGACGTGAGCTTTGCGTCAAAGTCAGTGGAGGAATCACGGTTGAGTGCACCGCGAGGGTTGTTTGGAGAGCTACTTGCTCCAACAACTCAACGAGCACGGATCATTTGGACCGCGGGCGTCGGCATTGTCGTGGTCCTGGTCGTTGGTTTGGTCATCCGAACTACTCACTTCGACTTCGCGGTTGTGCAATTTCTCAACGGCTATCATTTCGGAGCAGTCGGCTCATTGACAAACGCCATCTATAAAATCTTCGCACCGGCACCGGCCATCATCGGAACAGTAGTTCTCACAGGCATCATCCTTGCGCTGACGCGAAATCTCCGGGTAGCGTCCACCTTCGCTGCCACTATCGCCGCAACCTGGCTTTCCTTGGCAGTCGTGAAGCTGATCGTGCACCGGCTACGTCCGGATAGCTCACTTCTACCGTTCCCATTCAACCCAGCGCAAATCGACGCGTCCTACCCGAGCGGTCACGCTGCCTTCGTTACTGCCCTCGTGGTCACGATCGTGCTGGGGCTCGCCGCGGGTCGCAGACGTTGGTTGGCCGGAATCATCGGTGGTCTTCTCATCCTCGGAGTTGGTACAGCGCTCGTTATTGACGGTGTCCACTTCCCAAGCGATGTCATCGCCTCCATCATCTGGGGAATCGTAGTCGCACCACTCGCCCGAATAATCTGGGTGTCAGTTGTGCTTCGTGGCATCGACGGTGCCAAGCTGCGACGCAGCCGGGACGCTCGAGAACTCTCGTAGCAGCTGTCGTTAGATGAGCAACCAAGGACTGATGGAGACAGTCGACAGGATGCAGGTCTCCGGAGGTATGAGTCGTGCAACTTTGTTTCGGTCGACAGGCGACTCGGCTCGTGGGTCGCCTGATGTGCGGTGACGTTGCGGTCTGTGCCAGATGTGGTCGTGCTCTTTTTGGTCTCCTTGCACAGGGAGGGGCGAGATGCCTTATCAGCGAACGCAAGATCTGGACGTCTTCACGGAATGTACGCTGCAGGCCTGCGGTGTGGAACTCCCACCTATGAGGTCGTGCGTTTTCGCACGTCGATCCGGCGGCCGATGATGTCGTCGGCGACCTGGCGCAAGGGGAGGTTCCGGTCGCGGGCGTAGGTGCGCATGGTTGTGAAGGCGTCGTTCATGGTGGTGCTCATCGTGGTGGCGAGGACGCCTTTCGCTTGCTCGATCAGGATTCTCGAATCGAGGGCGCGTTGGAGTTGCTCAGCCACCAGGTTGGCGTTTCGAAGGTGGCGTTCCTGCAGGAGGCCGATCGTGGCAACATCGGCCAGTGCTTGGGCGACAGCGATGTCTTCCGCGATGAGAGCGCCGGTGTGGTGGCTGAATAGGTTCATGGTGCCGACGAATTGCCCGCGGAGTCGCAGTGGGGTGGCGTGAACGGATCGGAAGCCGAGTTTCAGCGCCTCTGTTGAGAATGTTGGCCAACGCCCGCCGTCGGCTTCGAGGTCGCCGACGGTGACGGGGGTGCCGGTTCGGAAGCAGTCGAGACAGGGGCCGGCACCTGCGGCGAGTTGGAAGATTTCCACCAGCTCAGCTTCCTCGCTCGTTGACGCCACGAGTTGGAGCTGGCCCGTCGGGTCGGCCAGCATAATTCCGCCCGCTTGGGTGTCGAGAATTTCGGTGCATTTCTCAACGAGCCAGTGCAGTAGGTCGACAACATCAAAGTCAGTGACGAGTGTGTCCGCGAGTTTGACGAAAGCCGCACTGAGCTTGGTTTCTCGGGTCTCAGTTGTCATCATCATCTTCTTTCCTGAATTGTTGTCACGGGAATGTGTTGTCACGGGGTGTGTCGTCGAAGGTGAGCGAGCCGGCCACCACGTCGTGGGCGACCGATTGGAGGGTTCGCCCATTAGCGAAAGCGTAGGCCTGTAAGCGCGCATACGCGATAGTTGCGGTCGTGTTCAGCTGCACAAGTAGGATGCCGGTGGCTTGGTGCACTTCCCGGCGGAGCGCCGGCGCCGTCGGCGACTCGACAGCCGCGTCGTCGATCGCGGACACCATCGCGTGCTGAACAGCTCCGCCAGCGATTGCGGAGGCAATTGCCAGCGCCGTGGTCTGCTGGTGGTTGTTCAACGCGAGGGGTTTGTCGCAATAGAGGGTCGCGACTCCCACCGTCACTGCACCCATCTGGATTGGAACGCAGAAGATCGCGCCGACAGGTAGCTCGCCAAGCGCCGCTCCAAGCACCGGCCAGTCATCGTGACCTCTTGAGGCGACGTCCGGGACTATGACGATTTGGCCTGATAGTGCGACCGAACTTTGGGGACCTTCGCCGAGCTCAAACTGCAGCTCGTCGATACGCGCCGCGATCGCGTCGCTTGAGCAGAGGGTCATCCGTGCGCCGGATGCTGTCACCACCGTGACGGATGCACCCGAGACGGGAAGAGAACTCAGAAACGGACGACACAGATCGTGTACGTCATAAGGCTCAGGAACTCTCGCCTCCGAATTGGCCGAGTCGGTCACAACGCTCCGCTCCGCCCACAGACGAAGACCAGATCGCCGACTTGCGTGTCGGTGAGAAGGATGTCGTTCAACCAAATAACCATCGTGACCCTCCGTCGTTGGACCGTCGGGTCTGGGACGGTTTGATCAACCGTACCCCCACGGGCCAGCCGACCACCCGCGGCGAAGTGAATCCCCGCCCGCAACATTGGGCGAGTTGTTGGCATCCGGTCCGTGGAATGTGAAGGTGTCCGAAAGTTCTACCCGGTCGCGCATTCCAATCGTGAAGTCGCGACTACAGCTGGCGTGGGTAGAGCGAACCCGATCGATCGCTCCACGATGTGCAATCATCAGGATCCACGCAAGAGCCGCGCCGATGAACGGACCGTATTTGGCTCCGCTTTGGCGGGGCCAGGTGCCGTCCAGTTGCCGATGCAATTCCGTGGGGTGCGGTTTGTCGCTACGTCAGATGCTGGCGGCGGTGGGCCCTTCACGGTCGTTCTGCGCCTTCGCTGCTTGCACCTGCTCGGTTACCGACGGGGCTCGTTTGGCCTGTCGGGCAATCTTTGGCGCTTCTGCTTCGGCTTTGTTCAGGTAGGCCTCCCAGCGAGCCTGCATGGGCTTGATCAGACCGCCGCCCACTCCAACGACAAGCACGCCGACGATGGCCGTGAGAATGGCGATGAGGATTGGGGTGGTGACGGTGACGGCGATGTTGACCTGGTTGAGGGCCGCAATCACACCGATCAGGATGATGAAGGCACTGGCGATATTGGCCAGGATGGCGCCGTAGGACAGTCCTCCAAGCGAGTTTTTGATTAGCTCACGAACCGCAGCGGCGATGGCGAAGGTGATCACGATGATGATCAGCGCTACGAAGATCAGCGGGAGGTAGGAGATCACACCGGTAAGCAGGTGACTAATCGGGTTCGGTCCGAAGACACCGAATGCGAGCTGGAGGACGAACAAGAACAAAAAATAATACACGAGTTTTGCGACAATATCAGAGGCATCATATTTGCTTTTAGCCAATGCTTTTCGGATGCCGCCGCGCTCAACCGCTCGGTCGAAGCCCACTTTCTCAAGAACTTTCTCCACGCCCTTGGAAATCAGTTTGGCGAGGATCACTCCGACGATCAAAATCAGGAGGAATAGGAGCGCAAGGGGCAGGAAAGTGATGATGTTGGCCAGGGCGGTAGAAAATCCTCTCCCGATCGTGCCGAGGGTGTCTTGCATGATGTCTCCTTGGATCGTTTTGACATGAGAGTTGGGGGTACCCAGCTGCGGTGGAAGGGTTCGATAGTTACATGGGACCACCGATGTGATCTGGATCGCAGTCCTTGTTTAGTGAGCCGGGACGGGGTAGGCGCGAAACGATTGCCGGGCGGCCATGACCAATTCGTCACAGCGCTACTCGTTGAGATTTCCAACAAAGTCCTGATCCTCGAGGTCGTTGTGGCAAAATCGCTGAAATCGCCGCTGCGGAAGTCTGCGGAGATAACCTGCTCGGCAGGCTGCCCATGTGCGTGACGGGATCCGCAACTCCAGGCCAGACCGCGAGAGATTCGACGGAGAGTTGTGACGATGTCGACGACGCTCGAAAACTGGACAGTAACGACGGTTGAAAAGTGAACACTCGACGATTGGAGAGTGATCACTTTGGAAGATTGGGCGTTGATCAGGAGATTGGCTTCGGAGGGCGTGCCAAACGCGCGTATAGCGGAGC
>JANMBI010000006.1:0-4462 GCA_031360325.1 Frigoribacterium sp.
AGGTCGAAGGCGGGCGACTCGGAGCGAATGCGCGGGATCGACGAGAAATTGTGGCGGGGTGGCGGACAGGATGTCGCCCACTCCAGCGAGCGGCCGTAGCCCCAGGGGTCGTTCACCGTCACTCGGGGTGCGTTTCGCGCGGTGATGTAGACATTGAAGACGAACGGCAGCATCGAAATTCCGAGAATCATCGCCCCAACGGTGGAGAGCTGGTTCATCCAGGTGAAACCGTCCTGCGGCTGGTAGGTGGCGTAGCGACGCGGCATCCCCATCACCCCGAGCCAGTGCTGCACCAGGAAGGTCGTGTGGAATCCGATGAACAGCAACCAGAAGTGGATCTTCCCCAGCCGCTCGTTGAGCATCTTGCCGGTCCACTTCGGCCACCAGAAGTAGAACCCGCTGAACATCGCAAACACCACGGTGCCGAACACCACATAGTGGAAGTGGGCGACGACAAAATAGGTGTCGGACACGTGGAAATCCAAGGGCGGGGAGGCGAGGATCACACCGGTCAACCCACCGAAGGTGAAGGTGATGAGGAAGCCGATCGCCCAGAGCATCGGCGTCTCGAACGTGATCGAGCCCCGCCACATCGTGCCGATCCAGTTGAAGATCTTCACCCCGGTCGGGACGGCGATCAGCATCGTCATGAGCGAGAAGAACGGCAACAACACGGATCCGGTCACATACATGTGGTGCGCCCACACCGTGACCGACAACGCCGCGATGGAGATCGTGGCGTAGACCAGCGTCTTGTAGCCAAAGATCGGCTTTCGGCTGAACACCGGGAGCACCTCGGAGATGATGCCGAAGAACGGCAGCGCGATGATGTAGACCTCGGGATGACCGAAGAACCAGAAGAGGTGCTGCCAGAGGATCGCGCCCCCCGCCTGCACGTTGTACAGCTGAGAGCCGAAGACCCGGTCCGAGCCGAGAGCGAACAGGGCAGCCGCGAGAACGGGGAACGCCATGAGCACGAGGATCGAGGTGACCAGCGTGTTCCAGACGAAGATCGGCATGCGGAACATCGTCATGCCGGGGGCGCGCATGGTGATGATCGTGGTGATGAAGTTGACGGCGCCGAGGATGGTCCCGAATCCGCTGAGCGCGAGGCCGAATACCCACAGGTTGCCGCCGAGGGACGGCGAAAAGGTGGTCGTCGATAGCGGCACATAGGCGAACCAGCCGAACGATGCTGCTCCCTGGGGGGTGAGGAAACCGGCGACGGCGATGAGGGACCCGAAACTGTATAGCCAGTACGCGTACGCATTCAATCGGGGGAACGCGACATCCGGCGCCCCGATCTGGATCGGCATGAGGAAATTCACAAATCCCGCAAACAGCGGGGTCGCGAACATCAGCAGCATGATCGTGCCGTGCATGGTGAACAGCTGGTTGTACTGGTCTTTGGTCGCCACGAGCTGAAGACCCGGTTCGAATAACTGAGCCCGGATCACGAGCGCCATGACACCGCCGAGCAGAAAGTACAGGAACGAGGTGATCAGATAGAGGTAGCCGATCCTCTTGTGGTCGGTGGTGGTGAGCCAGCCGACCAGGATGTTGCCCTTCGTGCCGACCCTCGAGGTCGTGAACTGGCTCGGCCCGGTGGCGCCCGCTGTCGGAGCGGCCGCGGGTGCGGGTGCTGTGGCTGTGCTCATATGGATCGCCCTATTTCCTGGCCGACGGCGCTTTGTTGTTCGGAAGGTTCGTGTTCGTGTTGTATTCCGGCCCGAGAATGCCGGTCTGTCCCTTGTCCACAAGGCTCTGGATGTACGCGTCGAATTCCGGCTGGGTGACAACCTTCACCTGGAACAGCATGAGCGAGTGGTAGTCGCCGCACAGTTCCGCGCACTTACCCTCGTAGGTGCCGAGCTTCGTCGGTGTGACGTACTCGTAGTTCGTCTTGCCCGGGATGTTGTCCTTCTTGTAGAGGAAGTCGATCACCCAGAACGAGTGATCCACATCACGGCTTTCGATTTTGATCTGCACGCTCTTATTGATCGGGAGATACAGAGTGGGGATCTTGGATCGGTCGATGCTGCCATCCGCGTTCTGAAGCTCGCGGGCCTGGACACCCGGGGAATTGACGCCCTTGTTGCCCGGGCCGACGCCGGGGTAATTGAAGTCCCAGGCCCAGCGCTTGCCATAGACCTCGACCTTAACGTCGGGGTTCTTCACCACATGCTCGATGGAGTTCTGCTCCTTCGCAGTGAAGGAGAAGAATCCCAGCACGAGGATGAGCGGAACGATCGTGTAGAAGATCTCGATCGGAAGGTTGTAGCGCATCTGCACCGGGAGACCGGTCTGACCCTTGCGGCGACGGTAGACGATCGCCGCCCAGATGATGAGACCCCAGGTGATGACCCCGACCACGAGCAGCACGATCCACGACGTTACCCAGAGGCCGGTGATGCCGTCGGTGTGGTTGGTGACCCCCGCCGGTCCCGGAAGGAACCCTCGGAGCTGCTGCGGGGTGCAGCCGGTCAGGAGAACGACGAGCGTGAGCGCGATTGGAGCTACTGCCCATCGAAGACGGCGGTTGGAACGCACCTGGAACCTCTCGGATGACACGGATATACGAAACGACGACGAGACGAATCACAGTCTATTCGGTGCTTCGAGCCTACTCCGCAGGACGCGCGCTCCCGACCGGAATGACGACCCGAACCGGCAATTTTGCCGAAACTAGGGCGCCAAAAAAGGGAACCGCCGACGGCGATCCCCTTCTCTGAATGCGGCGTGAGAGAGACCTGACAACCGCGCCAGCGCCGCTAGTGGAAACTGTCCCCACAGGCGCAACTGCCCGACGCGTTGGGGTTGTCGATCGTGAAGCCCTGCTTCTGAATGGTGTCTTCGAAGTCGATGGTCGCCCCGTCGAGATAGGGCACGCTCATCTTGTCGACGACCACTTCCACGCCGTCGAAGTCGACGGTCGCGTCGCCGTCGAGAAGGCGCTCGTCGAAATAGAGCTGGTAGATGAGGCCGGAGCATCCGCCTGGCTGAACCGCCACCCGCAGGCGCAGGTCGTCGCGACCCTCCTGCTCGTACAGGCTGCGCACCTTGGTGGCCGCGGTGTCGGTGAGACCGACGCCGTGCGCGGCGGTGGTCGTTTCGCTGGTCGCGATGTCGGTCATGACAACTCCTCGGGGTGTCTATCGTGCTCTCTCAAGTGTAAGCACGGTGGGAACGGGATTGTTCCCGCCGTGCTTGCCAATAGGCCGCAATCAGAGGCGTTCGTTGAGGCGCGCGAGCAATACGGCTTCGGTGAGGATGGCACGACGGAAGACTCCGAGATGAAGAGATTCGTTCGGACTGTGCGCGCGCGAGTCGGGATCTTCGACTCCGGTCACGAGGATCTGCGCGGCCGGAAACAGCTCGACGAGATCGGCAATGAACGGGATCGACCCGCCGATCCCGGTCTCGACCGGCTCGGTGCCCCAGGCATCGGCCATCGCGGTCTTCGCCTCCGCAACGGCCCATCCGCTGGTGTCAACCAGGAATCCATTTCCGGTATCCACGTCATCGATGTCGATCCGTGCACCGAAGGGCGCGTGCGCGCGGAGGTGGGACTCGAGCGCGGCGAAAGCGTCGGTACCCGGCTGACCAGGGGCCACGCGGGCGCTGATCTTGACGCTCACCGAGGGTGACAGGGTGTTCGACGCATTGGCGACACTCGGCGCATCGATGCCGGTGACCGTGATGGCCGGCTTCGACCACAGTCTGCTGAGAATCGTTCCGGTCCCGATCGGTGAGACCCCCTCGAGGAGCGCCGCCTCGCCGCGAAGCTGCTCTTCGGAGTATTCCGGGGTTTCGGACTCGTGCGAGACGAGTCCGTCGACGGCGACCGAACCGTCTTCGCCGTGCAGGGTGGCGAGCAGGCGGATGGCGGCAAGCATGGCATCCGGTACAGCGCCCCCGAACATGCCCGAGTGCGAGGCGTGCCCGAGCGTCGACACGGTGAGACGAAAGGTGACGTTTCCGCGCAGAGCCACGGTGAGAGCCGGTGTGACGATGTCCCAGTTGTCGGAGTCGGCGACCACGATCACATCGGCGGCGAGCTGGGACTGGTGGGCGCTGAGGAAGTTCGTGAAGGAGCGGGATCCGAACTCCTCCTCCCCCTCGATGAAGAGCGCGAGCCCGAGGTCGAAATCCTTCCCGACGCACTCGACGAAGGCGCGGATGCCGGCGACGTGGGCCATGACTCCGGCCTTGTCGTCCGCGGCGCCCCTCCCGTAGAGGCGATCGCCGCGCACAGTGGGCTCGAACGGCGAGGACTCCCAATCCTCGTCCTTGCCGGGGGGCTGCACATCGTGGTGGGCGTAGAGCAGGATGGTCGGGCGGCCGTGGCGGGCCGCCCGCGTAGCGAGAACGGCGGGTTGGCCGAGCGCGGCATCCGGGCCCGTTCCGATCGGCGCGCGGGAGACCTGCACGCTCTCGAAAACCCCGAGACCGGTGACGAGGG
>JANMBI010000200.1:0-27266 GCA_031360325.1 Frigoribacterium sp.
TCATCCGACACCTTCACGTAAGCGGCATACGCCTTCGTCGCCGCAGCGAGCGCTTCGGCTTCGCTCGCGAAGACCGGGGTCGCGTTCGGCTGGGGCGGACCGGTGGAGGGCGCTGGCGTTGGCACGCAACCGGCGAGTGCGAGCGCCACGGCGAGCGCCGCGCCACAGGATCTCGCGATCATCCACATAGCAACTGACGGTAGGGCACCGGCGGCATCCGCCGCCAGGAGTTTCCACATGCCGGTGCGTACGAGAGCGAAGACAGCGCTGGGGAGGAGCGGGCGCGAAGGAGCTACGGTGGACTCTCATCACCCATCACGACGAGAGGCGCACGTGGAACTCAGCGGGGCATGGCGGCGGGCGGCCCACGGCGCGATGCTCCTGGGCGCGGACGGCACACTCAACCCCACCATTTTCGCGGAAATGTCCGCCCTGGCGTTGAGTACGGGAGCGATCAATCTCGGCCAGGGTTTCCCCGACGAGGACGGCCCGGTCGAAGTCCTGGATGCCGCCAGAGACGCGATCAGCAACGGGGTCAACCAGTACCCGCCCGGGCTCGGATTCCCCGTGCTTCGCGAAGCGATCTCGGCCCACCAGAACAGGTTCTATGGACTCACCCCCGACCCGGAGACCGAGGTCATCGTCACCGCCGGCGCGACGGAGGCGTTGGCCGCTACCATCCTTGCGCTGGTGGAGACAGGGGACGAGGTGGTGACCTTCGAGCCGTTCTACGACTCCTACGCCGCCATGATCGCTCTGAGCGGGGCCGTGCACCGAACCGTCGCACTTCGGATGCCGCATTTCGAGCCGGATCACGACGAACTGCGGCGCGCCGTCACAGACCGCACGCGCATCATTCTGGTCAACAATCCGCACAACCCCACCGGCGCGGTGCTTAGTCGCGAAACCCTCGAACTGGTCGTGGAACTCGCCCATCGCCACGACGCGATCATCGTCAGCGACGAGGTGTACGAGCACCTCACTTTCGGCCGGACCCACCTGCCGGTCGCCACTCTGCCCGGTGCCGGCGATCGAACGGTCACCATCTCGAGCGGCGGCAAGACCTTCAGCACGACGGGTTGGAAGGTGGGCTGGATGACCGGACCGCCCACCCTTCTCCAGGCGGTCCTCGCGGTCAAGCAATTTCTCACCTATGTGAATGCCGCACCGTTTCAACCGGCGATCGCCGTGGGGCTTGGCCTGCCGGATGAGTTCTTTCGCGGAATCGCGAGCGTGCTGCGGCACAAGCGTGACGTGCTCTCCTCCGGACTCCGTTCGGCCGGCTTCGCCGTCAGCGAATCGCAGGGTTCCTATTTCGTCGTCGCGGATGCCTCGCCGCTCGGTTTCACGGACGCCGCGGAGCTCTGCCGGCGCCTGCCGACGCTCGCCGGGGTGGTCGCTGTGCCGATCAGCGCCTTCGTGACCGAGAAGAACACGGGCGACTACGCGACTCTCCTGCGGTTTGCGTTCTGCAAGAAGGTGGAGGTGCTCGAGCGCGCCTCTGCCCGACTGGCCGAACTGGCGCGCTAACGCCCGACCGGGTGCACGCCGAACCGGCGGAGCGCGAGCGCCGGGTTCAGGCCGCGCACCTCGGCGACCCGGACCGAGGAGACCCACCCCAAGCCAACGCCCGACTCCTCGCCGATGGTCGCCAGCGCCACCCCCATCGGGTCGACGATCATGCTGTTCCCCGCGCCGATCGGCGGGGCATGGTCGGCGGCCGCGATGTACACCGTGTTCTCGATCGCTCGCGCGGTGACCAGAGTGCGCCAATGGGACTCTTTGAGCGGCCCCCGCACCCACTCGCTCGGCACGGCCACAACATCCGCCCCGGCGTCGACCAGCCGTCGGGTGACCTCGGGAAACCGGATGTCGTAGCAGGTCTGCAACCCGACGGTCAGGTCGCCGACCACGAAAGTCTCCGGAGCCTCGATCGGTCCGGGAACGACCCAGTCGCTCTCCGCGTGACCGAAGGCGTCGTACAGGTGAAGTTTGCGGTACTTGGCCACCAACGCTCCGTGGGGGTCGAGCACCACGAGGGTGTTGAAGAAACGGTCCTCGTCTTCGTCGGAGAGTTCGAGCATCCCCGCAACAATGTGAATGTCGAGCACCTTGGCGATCGCCTCGAGTCCGGCGACGAAGGGGCCGTCGAGCGTTTCGGCCGCAGCGACGGAGCGCTCCCCGAGTTCGGGTGAGAAGTGCGACGAGTATTCGGGAAAGACCACGAGCTTCGCCCCCCGCGATGCGGCACGGGTGGCGAGATCGCGAACCTGCTCGAGGTTGGCGGCCTTGTCTTCCCCCGGCGCGAATTGCGCGACCGCGATGGCCTGGGGGCCCGACTGGTCGATCATGCCGCCAGCCTATGCCCGCGCGGCGATCTGCTGGCGATACGGAAGAAGCTCGGTCTTGAGCCCGAGGCCGACCACTCCGACCAGCCGATCGGCCGAAAAGTACCCGACCGCGCAGTCGCCGCCGAGATCACCCGTCAGAATGCGGATGTCGCCCACCCCGATCCCCGGCAGCCCGTAAGCCTGCACGCTCACCTCGAACTGGTTCGACCAGAACGCGGGCATCGGTGTGAAATCGCGGCCGACCGTCTCGTCGAACGAACCGTCGTGAGCGAGCCAGGCGCCAAGCACGGCTCCCGCCCGCTTGCCGGTGTCGGTCGGGATGTTCCAGTGTTCAACGCGGCGCGGCACGCCGTCGAACATGAGATTGGGGAACCGCGCGATGTCGCCGACGACGTAGACGTCGTCGCGAATGCTGCGATCGCTCGACACGGCCCGAAGCGCGGCATCCGCAAGCACACCGTCGGAGAGATCGAGCGAATTGCCGTCGAGCCACTCGCTGTTGCATTCGGTTCCGATCGCCTCTATCAGCACCTCGCCGTCGACGACGGAGCCGTCGTCGAGCTCCAGGCCAGAGAAGCTTTCGTCGCCGAACATCGCGGTGACGCTGCGACCGAGCCGAAAGGTGACACCGTGGGCCTCGTGCCTTCGGCGGAGCTCGGCCCCCAGCATCGATCCGAGGGGACGGATGAGGGGTTCGGCGCTCGGCGCGACCACCGTGACCTCGCAGCCGAGTTTGCGAGCCGTGGCGGCGACCTCGCAGCCGATGAACCCGGCTCCCACCACCACCACCCGTGCCCCGGGAACCAACTCGCTGCGGAGCCTCATCGCGTCGTCGAGAGTGCGGATGGTGTGCCGCCCGGTGATCAGGGGGAGATCGAGCCGCCGCGCACGCAGTCCGGTCGCGATCACCAGCGCGTGCCAGGGGTGTTCGCGCCCGTCGTCGGTGGTGACCGTGTGCGCGTCGAGATCCGCGGACTCCGCTCGTGAGCCGAGCATCCACGTCACGTCAGCCGTCGCCGCGCGGGCCGGGAAGGCGACGGCCGCGTGGGTGACTCCGGTCGAGAGCACGTCCTTGGAGAGCGGCGGCCGGTTGTACGGCGTGTGCAACTCTTCGCCGATCACGGTGAGCGGGCCGGAAAAGCCCGAACGTCGCAGCGCTTCCGCGGTGCGAAGACCGCCAAGGGAAGCGCCAACGATGACGACCGGCGCCGCTGCCCACACAGCGCTACTCGACGATTCGAATGGCCTGCATCGGGCAGACGTCGACGGCGGACTCGACGTTGTCCCGTTCCGACTCGTCCGCCTCGGCCTGATACTGGAGTTTGTCGTCGTCGTCAAGCGCGAACAGGTTCGGCGCTTCGAAAACACACTGCCCGTAGTGCTGGCAGAGGCTCATATCGACCTCGATCTTGATCACTGCTTTTCCTTCACTGTCGAGGGGTACAGGTCTTTGGACGGCGTGCGGATGCCGCGAAACTCCCAGTCGCCGCCGAGCGCGGTGGAGACCACCTCTTCGCTCTCGGTTGGCTGGGCTCCGACATCCGTGCGGACAGCGGTTGGCCCGGTGACGATGACGTTGCGCAACCGGCCGAGGCCTTCGACCTCGACTTCGACGACATCCCCCGGTTCGACCGGGCGGGAGAACGCGGGCGTACCGGAAAAGAGCAGATCGCCGGGGCTCAGGGTGATGGTGCGAGCGATGTCGGCCACGAGGTAGTTCATGTCCCACTCCATGTTCGCGGTGTTGTCGTCCTGCTTGACGACCCCGTTCACCAGGGTGCGGATCTGTTTGCCGCGGAAATCCCATCCGCTCACCAGGCCCGGGCCCACCGGAGCCAGAGTGTCGCTGCCCTTCACCCGCAGCATCGACCCGGCATCCGTGTCCCGGAAGTCATGCAGCCCGAAGTCATTGCCGATGGTGTATCCGGCGATGTAGTCCCCCGCGTCGGCCGGGGAGACGTTGCGGCAGGTGCGCCCGATCACGATGACGATCTCGCCCTCGAAGTTCAGCCACCTGCACCCCTCCGGACGAACGACCGATCCGCCATGGCTGTTGAGTGCGGAGACGGGCTTGTGAAAATAGGTCGGTGCGGCGGGGAGCTTCGTCATGAATTCGTCGGTGCGGCTCGCGTAGTTGAGATGCACGGCGATGATCTTCGACGGCACCGTCGGAGGTAGGTGCAGCGCGTCTCCCGCCGCCACCTCCCGACCGTCGGCGGCCACCAGGGTGTCGCCGTGGAGCACCACCTCGGTCGCGACCCCATCCAGCAGGATGCGACGGGATTCCACTGTGCCCGATCCGACGGGCGGCGTGTCACTCACGCGAAAGCACCAGGTCTTTCGCCGCGGGGAAGCCGCCCTCGGGGCGGGGGAACCAGACATGCACCTGACCGGTGCCGATCGAATTCTCGTACTCGCTGTACAGCACTCCGGGAGCAGTGCACGCCTCTTCGCCGATGGCACCGATGGTGAGCAGCCAGTGCCCGAACATTCCCTCCGGGCGCACCCGGTGGAACGCCGGCATCGTCTCGAGCACCTTCGCGTGGTCACCGGCGGTGAACCAGTCGAGTCGTTCATGGTCGGCGGCTCGGGCGGCTTCGGAGAAAATATGGCTCGGGTCGCTCATCTCATGCTTGCGGAGGTCGCGCAGCTTGTAGAAGGTGTGCGAGAGCGCGCCGGAGGCGAGCAGCAGCACACGGCGGTCGCTCGCCGCAACGGCCTCGCCGATCGCCCGCCCGGCGCGGAGAAAGTCCTCGTCGGTCGCCGTCTGGCAGAGGCTCACGCTGATCCACCTCTTATCGGGCAGTCCTTCGCCGAGGTACTTCCAGAGGTTGATCGTGGCGTACATGACCGGGAGATCGGGATCATCGATCGGGGTGATCCAGGTGCCGTTCTTCTCGGCTCTCTCGGCGATGAGAGCCGCGAGTTCGGGGTCGCCCCGGTAGTCGAATGGCACGCCGTGCATGCCGCGCGGCAACTCCTCGGAGGTGAACCGGCCGCTGCGGCGCTCGTGCGAGGTGACGACGAACTCCACGGTCGTCGCCCAGTGGCTGTCGAGCACGATTACCGTGTCGTAGTCGTCGCGCTCGAATACCTCGGTCCGCAGTTTCCGAAGCCCGCTGACGAGGCTCAGGTCGTCGCCCCCGTTGAGTTCCCGGCGCTCGGCCTCCGGCAACATGATTGTGGGAACGTGAGCGATGAGGCCCACACCGACTACTTCGCCCATGAGCTATTCCTTCCATCCGTTGGGAGCGACGACCGTGTTCTTCACGTCCGCGTAGAAATCGAAGGACCAGGTGCCACCCTCGCGGCCCACCCCGGACTTCTTGGAACCGCCGAAGGGGGCCCGCAAGTCCCGCACGAAGAAACAGTTCACCCAGATCGTGCCGGCGACGAGGCGGGTCGTGGTTGCGCTGGCATGGGCACGATCGCCGGAGACGACCACCGCGGCGAGACCGAATTCGGTGCCGTTCGCGAGCGCGATCGCCTCTTCGTCGGTGGCGAAGGTCTGAATCGTGAGCACCGGCCCGAAGACTTCCGCTGTCACGATCTCGCTGCCCGGTACCGGGTCGCCCACGAGGGTGGGACGGAAGTAGAGACCGCCGAGCACTTCGTTCGGGCCGCCGCCGAAGACGACCGTCGCACCGTCCGCCCTCGCCCGATCGACGAAACCGACGATGCGCTCGAAGTGGGTGCGATGCACCTGCGGACCGATATCGCTTGCGGGATCACGCGGATCCCCCTGAACGAGTGACTCCACTCTGCGCGCGAGGGCCTCACCGAATTCGGCAGCGATGCTCTCGTGCACGAGGAGTCTCGTACCGGAGAGGCAGACCTGGCCGGCGTTGTCGTACTGCTCCACCGCGAGGGATGCCGCGAGCTCGATGTCGGCATCGGCGAGCACGATGCACGGGCTCTTTCCACCCAGCTCGAAGCTGCACGGCGTGAGGTTCTCGGCCGCGGCCCTGGCGATGGTCTTCGCGGTCGGCACGGAGCCGGTGAACGAGATGCGACTGATCCCCGGGTGCGCCACGAGCGCGGCCCCGGCCTCGGTGCCGTAGCCCTGCACGACGTTGAACACGCCGTCGGGGAGCCCGGCCTGCTTGGTGAGGTCGGCGAGGAAGGATGCCGTGAGCGGCGTCCATTCCGCCGGCTTCAGCACCACCGTGTCGCCCGCTGCCAAGGCGGGTGCGATCCGCCAGGTTGCGAGCATGAGCGGTGCGTTCCACGGGGTGACGATCGCGGCGACGCCGGACGGATCCCAGGACACGTGGTTCGAGTGGCCCCGGGTGTCGAAATCGGGATGGGCGAGATGCTCGACGAGCCAGTCGGCGAAGAACCGGAAGTTGTGGGCCACCCGTGGCATGACCCCGCGCAGGTTGCTGCGCAGCAGTCCGCCATTGTCGAGGGTCTCCAGATTCGCCAGCACGTCGATGTTCTGTTCGACGAGGTCGGCGATGCGGTGCAGGACGGCGGCGCGCAGCGGCGGGGGTGTCGCCGCCCACCCGGGGAAGGCATCCCGGGCGGCTTGCACGGCGCGTCGTACCTCTGGCGCTCCGCCGCGGGAGATCGCGCCGAGGAACGAGCCATCGATCGGCGAGGTATTGGTGAAGGTGGAATCGGATGCGACGCGCTCACCGCCGATGTAGTGACGGGTGTCGACGGCGACGCCGGCCACGGCCACGCTCGTCATCGTCATCGTTCTCCGCGCCTTCCGCATCAGGTCATTCGGATGCTAATGAATGACCATATCGAATCCCCGGAGGGTCTACAACTGCCGCCGGGTGGGAGCATCGCCAGCCAAGGGAACGTCGATCCCTCGTGATCGCCCACCGGCAGAACGCACCAACCCGTCAGCTCCTGCTCCGCGCCGCGGTGAACTCGCGCACGAACTGGCGGTAGCTGCCGTGGGTTGGTGCCCGCGCGACGACTACTCCGGCTTCTCGACGTGCGCGGTCACGAGACGCAGCATCTCGGCGAATTCGTCCCGTCGGGCCGGATCGATCGGGCTGACGATGTGCTCTTCCTGCCGATTGAACGCCGGGAAAAGGGTGCCCATCAGGGCACCTCCTGCCGGGGTCAAACGCACCACCACCAGCCGCCCGTCGCTGACCCCGCGCTCTCGCACGAGCCATCCGCGCCCCTCGAGGGTCGACAGCACTCCGGTGAGGGTCGCCTTCGAGAATCCCCCCTCGAGGGCGATTTGTCGGGTCTCGATGGGCTCCCAAATCCAGGTGACCCACAGCACGACGAACGCCGTCCACGAGAGGTTGTTCTCCGCAAGCACGCTGCGCTCGAAATGATTGCGCACCGCGTTCGCCGCCCGAAAGAGATTAGAGGCCACGGCCATCGCCGAGTAATCGAGCCTCAGGTCGCCGAGGCGGGCATCCACCTGACGTTCTGTCTCCGCGAGCGTATGCGGACTGGCCATCGACTCTCCCTACTCGTACGGATACGAACTGTTGTCACTCTAATTGACCACCGGCACCCGCGGGCGGACTGTCGCGGTGGGGTCGGATGCCCTATCGTCGGGTGTAACTTGTTCGTGCCCTAACAAAGTACCTCCAGCCGAGAGCGAGAAATGAGTTGACGTCGACGACGAATGTCACCTTGGCCGATCTGGACCTCTTCGAGACCGGTGACCCCTGGCGGGTCTTCGATGAGCTGCGGGCCACCGCTCCCGTGCACTGGGATCGCGAGGATGCCCCCAACCACGGCTTCTGGTCGCTCACGAGATACCACGACATCGTTCGTGTGCTTCGGGACACCGAAACCTTCTCGAGCGAACGCGGAACGGTCAACCTCGAGGAACTGGATGCCGAACAGATCGAGGCGCGCAAGTCCATGCTCGAAACCGACGGCGTGCGACACCGCTCCCTTCGTCGGCTCATGCAGGGCGAGTTCACCCCGAAGGCGGTCGCCGGGTACGAGACCTTCCTGCGCGGGCTCACCGCCTCCACCCTCGATGCCGCGTTCGCCAAGACCGAGTTCGACTTCGTCGCCGAGGTGGCGGCGGACTTTCCGATCCGGGTGCTCGCCCGCATGCTCGACGTACCGGACGCCGATATCTACAAGCTGATCGACTGGGGCAACCGCATGGTCGGCAACACCGACCCCGAGCACACGAGCGTGCTCGCCGATTCCGCGGAGAGCGAGAAATTCCGGCTGCTGCCGTTCCGCTCCCCTGCCGCCCAGGAGGTCTTCGACTACGGAAACGAACTCGCGCGCCAGCGCCGTGGCACGGAGCGTACCGACCTCGTGTCGCGACTGGTGAATCAGACGCCGATGGACGGCATCCCGTTGAGCGAACGCGACTTCAACAGCTATTTCCTCCTTCTGGTCGTCGCCGGCAACGAGACCACCCGCCACACCATCACCCACTCGATGAACTTCCTGATGCAGAATCCCGACCAGCTCGCTTTGCTCCAGGAGAAACCGGAGTTGATCCCCTGGGCGATCGAGGAATTCCTCCGCCTGGCGAGCCCGGTGTATCACTTTCGCCGCACCGCGACGAAGGACCTAGAGATCAACGGGCAAGCCATCAGGGAGGGTGACAAGGTGGTGACGTGGTTCGCCGCCGGAAACCGCGACCCCGAGGTCTTCGAGGATCCCTACCGCATGGACGTGACGCGGAACCCCAACGAACACATGGCATTCGGACGGGGTGGGCCGCATATGTGCCTCGGCAACGCCCTCGCCCGGCTAGAGATCCGCGTGATGTACGAAGAACTCTTGCCGCGAATCACCGGCATGCAACGCCTCGGCGAGGTCTCGAAGCTCCGAAGCAACTTCGTCAACGGCATCAAACGGTTTCCGGTGAGGGTCGAGCTGGCGAGCGCGACGTGAGCGACGTGGTGCGGCCGGTCGAGCCACATCCGATCTGGGGCGACGAGTCCGCGATCGTCGACCTCGCCGCGAACTGGGCGACCAGGCGGGTGGTGCGGCACACCGATCCGCTGTCCACCGCGCGGTCCGCCGCCGACCTTCGCGCGGATGCCGGCGCGACGATCACCGCGCATGGCATCGGCGCGGACGCTGCGCTCGGCGTTTTCGATCGGGTGCTCGAACCGGCCACCCGATCTCAGGACGACCCTCTCAACCTCGCCTATATCGCCGCAGCTCCCACCCGTGCGGCGATCGCCTTCGATCTGGTGACGAGCGCTGCGAACATCTTCGGCGGACTGTGGGAGGCCGGTGCCGGAGCGATCTATGCCGAGAACGAGGCTCTTGCCTGGATCGTCGGTCTTCTCGGCTGGCCGGAGAGCTCGGGGGGATGCTTCGTTTCGGGCGGCACCTCCGGCAACCTCTCCGCGCTGATGACGGCTCGCGAAACCGCGAAGACACGCCGTGGCGGCCGACCGGCCGGCGGGTGGAAGCTCGCCTGCACCGCCAACGCGCACTCCTCCATCCGGTCGTCCGCGAAGGCTCTCGACGTCGACGTGATCGAGGTGCCGATGGATGCCCGCGGTCACCTCACCGGACCGGCCCTGCGTGAAGTGCTCCAGCGCTCCCCCGACATCTTCGCTGTGGTCGCCTCGGCCGGTACCACGAACGAGGGGCTCGTGGACGACCTCGCTGATGTCGCGGTCGTCGCCCATGAGTTCGGCGCCTGGGTTCATGTGGACGGCGCCTACGGCGGAGCCGGGCTCGCCGCCCCGAGCGTGCGGGCACTGTTCGCCGGCATTGAGGCGGCCGACAGCTTCATCGTCGATCCGCACAAGTGGCTCTTCGCCCCGTACGACTCGTGTGCGCTGCTCTACCGCGATCCGCAACTCGCGCGCACCACCCATTCGCAGCACGCCAACTATCTCGATCATGTCGATCGTGAGTCTTGGAATCCGAGTGAACTCGCGCTCCATCTCAGCCGCCGAGCCCGCGGCCTCCCGCTCTGGTTCAGCCTGGCGACCCACGGCACCGACCGATATCGGGATGCCATCGAGCGGTCTCTCGGCACCGCACGGGCTGTCGCGGACGCGATCCGGGCATCCGACCATCTGAGGCTGGTTCGCGAGCCGGAGTTATCGGTGATCGTCTTCGATCGACCGGGCTGGGGCACGGCCGAGTACTCCGCGTGGTCGCATGCGGCGGCAGTGAAGGGAACTATCCTCTGCGTGCCGACGACGATCGACGGGTCAACGGTCTTGCGGCTCGCGTTCGTGAATCCGGCCACGGACGCCGCCGCGGTGATCGAGATTCTCGACACCCTGCGCTAGTGGTGCGCCGAGCTCCGTTCGTCGATGCCGTCCGCCACGGGGTCAACTCCACATGCTCGACAGACCGTAAAGCCTGCAAAGTTGACCCCTCGGGGCGCATTCGGGGCCTGGCTCCCCTACTCGACACCATCGTGGTGCGCAGAGGAGCTGCTTGCGTTCGCCTCCTCGACCAGGAAGCCGCGTTCGGGAGGACGCTCGGCGCCCGGGCGGGTCGGGCCGGAGTCGTCCCCAGGCTGGATAGCACGTGCGCGCGCATCGGTCGACGTCCGCACACCACGACGGATGTCGTCGCTGACCGGATTTGCCCGTAGTATCGCTCTAATCGTTCAGGGCCGAACGATCCATTGCCGGAGGACACATGACCATCGACGCACGCGCTCTTCGCACCGACCTCGAGGCGAAAGGCATCGACGTGCTCCGGCTCGTCTACGCCGACGTCCTGGGCCTGACGAGGTCCAAAGACCTCCTCGTGAGCCAGCTGGAACGCACCGCGCCCAGCGGCCCCACCTTCTGCCAGGGAGTCTGGGTGACCACAACGCAGGGCGGCGTGCTCGACGGCAACGACATCATGTCGGATGGCCTGCGAGACCTCGTCAGCCGCATCGATCCGAGCACGATCACGCCGATGCCGTGGGAGCCGGGTGTGGCATTTGCGATCGCGGATGCCTTCGAGCCCGACGGGGCGGACAGCGCCCTCGCTCCCCGATCCGTGCTGCGCCGGGTGATCGCCGAGTACACGGCACTCGGGCTCACACCGATCGTCGGTCCGGAACTCGAGTTCTATATCGCCGCGCGCGACGAAAGCGGTGACTGGCAGCGCGCCCTCACCCGAACCGGCCGCGTGTACACCACCGGCGCCTGGGTCGACCCGGACGGCACGTTCCTGCACCTCATGCGGATGCTCGACCAGATGGACATCGGCGTCGTGGCGGGAAATCACGAGTTCAGTCCCTCGCAGTACGAGATCAACCTGTGGCACGGGGAGGCTCTTCGCGGCGCGGACCGCACCTTTCTGTTCAAGACTTCGGTCAAGGACATCGTGGCGCGCACCGGGAAGCTCGCGACGTTTCTGGGCAAGCCCTGGAGCGACGAGGGGGGAAGCGGATTCCACCTGCATTTCTCGGTGGTGGACGTCTCGGGTGCCAACCTGATGAGCGAACCCGATGGACGGCTGTCAATCACCGCGAATCACCTGATGGCGGGCATCCTCGCCCATGCTCCGGCGCTTGCCGCCGTCACCAACCCCACGGTCAACGCCTACAAGCGCCTCGGCCCCGACACTCTCGCACCCTACCGAGCCAACTGGGGCCACGACAACCGCAGTTCGATGGTGCGCGTACCGCCGGAGCGCGGCGCGGGCACGCGGCTGGAAATCCGGATCGGCGACGGCGCGGCCAATCCGTACCTGATGGTTGCGGCGGTGCTCGCGGCGGCACTCGACGGGCTCAACCGCGAGCTCGAACTGCCGCCGAGCGCGGACGGCTGGTCGTACGAGAACGAGTCGGCTGCGATCCTTCCCACCACCCTCGCCGCCGCGCTCGATGCGCTCGATGCGGATACCGCGCTGCGCGCGGCACTCGGCGCCCCGGTCGTCGATCTCTTCAGCGTCCTGAAGCGGGACGAGGTGGAGCGCTACGAGCGGGCGACCGAAGATCCCGGCACCCGCGACGTGACCCCGTGGGAGCTGCAGGAGTATCTCGAAGACTATTGAGGACGGCCGGTGTGCTTCCGATGCTTCGAGGGACTCGCTTTTCCCCCGTCTGGTCGCGGAGGCGCGTCAGACCGCGCGAGAGCGGTCCTCGACGAGGTCTCCCCCGGCGAAGGTGACGCCGAGTTCGCGGTAGTAGCCGCCGAGCATCTCCTCCACCGGCAGGATCGAGTGCAGTTCGTCCCAGGGCGAGTCGGCGAGCGAGAGCTCGGCATCGCCGCGCCAGGCCGGTCCGAGGTCCGCGTCGATGCTGCCCATCGACACGAGTTGGTCGAGTGAGAGCCCCTGCTCGGGGCTGATCGACGGCATGAACCTGTTGTGCAGCATCCGGTGTCCGTTGACGAAGCCGTTGTGCTCGGACGGCTCTCGCAGCGTGACGACCGCGGATGCCAGCCGGTGGTCGTAGGCGGCGAGGGAAGCGCCGATCTGTGCCCCGGGCTCCAGTTTCGGCGTGGCCTTCCCGTGCGAAAACAGCCGCGTGACATGCACCGACCCCAATTTCTTCGGATAGCCCTGGAACCATCCCCGGGCGATCGCGAAGTCCTTGGTCACCCAGATGGCCACGCAGCGGCTGTAGGTCTGGCCGCCGTACGAGCAGCGCACCACCACGAACGCCTCGAGGTACTGCGAGCGCACGGGGTCGAGCAGTTCGAGCCCACCCTCGCTACACGATTGCCAGTCCGCCCAGATGAGGGCGACCGCTCCCGGGCGGTCGGGGGCGAGGTCGATGTCGGCCGGCAGAATCGCCCGCACCCGAGCGGGATCGGTGAGGTACTCCACGGTGAGGAGGGTGCCGGAGTAGTACCACGGCGGCTTCGGCACCAGAGAGCTCGCACCGGTCGGGGTGAGCGGGGCCAGGAATCCGTTGAGAGCAGTCATAGCGCCAGAGTGTAGTCCAGATCCCGTGCTTGTTCGTGCCCGAATGAACTTCGGGAAACACTTGACGGGAGACCCATCGTTCGCCATTGTTAGCTAACTCGTTCGGATACGGATGATCACCTCGTCGGCCCCATTCGCCCGCGAACGATCCGCATCCCGAACACCCCGCACTCGGAACTCAACGAGGAGTCTCGCATGGCCGTTGACCAAGAAGTACCCGCTACCGACGCTCGCACCTCGCTGAAGTCAGGACGCCTAGGAACGATCGGCATCGTGTTCTTCGTGGTCGCCGCCGCCGCGCCCCTCGTCGGAATGACCGGCGCCGTGCCGGTCGCCATCGTGCTCGGCAATGGGGCCGCCGCCCCCGGTGCATACCTGGTCGTCGGCATCACTCTGCTGCTGTTCAGCGTCGGGTACGCCGCGATGAGCCAGCGAGTCACCAACGCCGGTGCGTTCTTCGCCTACATCGGTCGGGGGCTCGGTCGCCACGCCGGAATCGCCTCGGCCTTCGTCTCGATTCTCGCGTACGTGTCGGTTCAGTTGGCGATCTTCGGTTTCTTCGGTTCCGTCATGGCCGGTCAGGTTGGCGTGTTGCCGTGGTGGGCCTGGTCGCTCATCTCCTGGGCGCTGGTCACCGTTCTCTCCCTGCTCCGGGTGGATGTCGGCGCCCGGGTACTCGGGGTCCTCATGCTCCTCGAGCTCACCGCGCTCGTGGTCACCTCGATCGTGATCCTCGCCAACGGGGGGCCGGAGGGGGTCAACGTCTGGGCGTCGTTCAACCCCGCAGCGATTCTCGTCGGCGGTCTCACCGGCTCGGCCGGAATCGCCTTCGCCTTCGCCTTCGCCTCGTTCATCGGCTTCGAGGCCACCGCGATCTACGGCGAAGAATCCACGAACCCGAAGAAGGTCGTGCCTCGCGCCACCTATCTCGCCGTGATCGTCATCACGGTGCTGTTCGCGCTCACGTCGTTCGCGATGGTCACCGGAATGGGCGCGTCGCACGTTGTCGACAAGACTGTCGCGTTTTCCACCGTCGACAAGGTGCCGCTCGCCGCCCCGGCCGAGGTGCTGTTCTCCCTCGCCACCCGGTTTGTGGGACCGTGGATGGCCACGGTCATGAGCATCCTCGTGCTCTCGAGTCTCTTCGCCGGCCTCCTCGCCTTCCAGAATTCCGCGAGCCGCTATCTCTTCGCCATGGGACGAGGCGGGGTGCTGGCCGCTCGACTCGGCACGGTGAACCGGCGCGGGGCGCCTGCCGCGGCATCCGTCGTCACATCGGTGATCACCGGAGTGGTCATTTCGCTGTTCGCCGTGTTGCAGCTCGACCCGATCCTCACGCTCTTCTACTGGTTCAGCGGGCTCTCCGTCGTCGCGATCGTGCTCATCGAGATCCTTGTCTGCGTCGCGATCATCGTCTACTTCCGTCGCAACAGGGGCGAGGAGAACATCTTCCAGACGATCATCGCCCCGATACTCGCCACCATCGGACTCGTTCTCGGTGAGTACCTCCTCATGTCGCGCTTCGGCTTGCTGGCCGGCACCGTGGCCGAGGGCGTCGACCCGACCATCACACCCTGGGGACTCAGCCCGATCGGCTGGGTACTGGTGATCCTGCCCTTCGCGCTTCTCGGTGTTGGCTATGGAATCTCGCGGGTTCGCGCGTCGGTGAACGACGAACTCCTTCGCGACATCGTGTCCTGATTCGCGGCGTCCGGGCGCCGACTCGTACCATGAGGGATGACCCCGCGCACGATCGTCATCGGAGCCGGCGTGCTGCTCGGTGTGCTGATCGGTGTGGCCGGCTGCACGAGTACCGACCCAGGGTCCGCCGTGCCCCCTTCCCCCTCCAGTCGAAGCGGAGGACAACCCCCGGCAGTCCCGACGGGAATCGGGACACCCGCCGCATCCGGAGTCGTGACGAAGGTGCTGGTCTTCGTGATGGAAAACCATTCGCTCGCGCAGATGAGATCCCAGATGCCCTACTCGGCCGCGCTCGCCGACAGGTTCGGCTATGCCACCCGGTACCGCGGGATCGGCCATCCCTCGTTGCCGAACTACATCGCCATCGCCAGCGGGCAGACCCACGGCATCACCGACGACGGCGATCCAGCGGTCAACACCATCACCGGGGGAAAATCGATCTTCGGACAGGCGATCGCCGCCGGAAAGACCGCCGGGGTCTTCGCGGAGGGGATGACCAACAACTGCGCGAGCACCAGTGGCGGAAACGGGTACGCGGTGAAACACAATCCGTGGGTGTACTTCGCGGCCGAACAGGAGCTGTGCCAGAAGTTCGACGTGCCGATCCAGAAGCTCGCGGGGGCAATCGCCGGCGGTCGCCTTCCCACCGTCGGGATGGTCGTGCCCAATCTGTGCAACGATGCGCATGACTGCCCGCTGAGCACCGCGGATTCCTGGTTCGCGGGGTGGATGACGAGGATCTTCGCCGGACCCGACTGGACCTCTGGCCGGCTCGCCGTCATCCTCACCGCAGACGAGAACGACAACTCGGCCGGCAACACCGTGCTCACCGTGGTGATACATCCGAGTCAGCACGGAAACGTGGTCTCGACCCCCCTGACCCACTATTCCCTCACGCGCCTCTACGCCGACGTGTCCGGCGTGATTCGCCCGTCACGGGCCGACACCGCGCCCTCGATGTCGCTGGCGTTCGGATTGCCGCTGGCGGGGCTTCCGTAGGCGCTGGCCGTGCCGTATCCGATGCCGGCCGCCCAGCCGATCGGCAGCGCCCGGCGATGGATCCACCGGGTGCAGAGGCCGGTGGCGATCGCGGAACGGTCTGCAGGGTCCCGATCCCCCCAACGTGACCACCCGCGAGGTGATCATCGAGACCGTCGTCTCTTGGTGCGGTGTCGCCTCCGGCGTGCATCGGTCGCGGTAGATCTTGCGGGTGAACAGGGTCGGCGCCGCGGTCGACATGATCTCCCCCGGCCGGAGGGCTCCGACACCGATGACTGCGAGGCGATCCCGGCGAACCTGGTGAACCACGCGGGGAAACCGTCCAGGAACAGCCGGGGAATCACGGGTTGCGGATTGATCGCTTTATCGGGGCCGACCGGCCGCGATCGCGAGGTAGCCGAGCAGCCCGACCAGCGCGAGCGTGACGCTGTAGAAAGGAAGAACGACCGCACTCCGCCGGATGGTATTGCGACTCGTGGTGACCGCCCACGAAGTCGGGGGCCGTGACGAAACCGTGGCCATGTGAGACCGACCACAAACGTGCCATCAGTCGGCACTAATCTCCGTGTGGAGCGGCCCTTCCGCGCAGCGCGCCGACCCGGTCGCCCTCGTCACGATGGATCCGCTCGGCCAAACTGCCAAGCGGCTTCCCGCTGCCTCGCCACTGCAGGGCGATGATCTCCGCCGTGATGGAGACCGCCGTCTCCTCTGGCGTCCGCGAGCCCAAGTCGAGGCCGATCGGGCTGTGCAGCCGAGTCAACTCGGCCTCGGTCACGCCTGCCTCGCGCAGCCGCGTGAGGCGGTCCTCGTGCGTTCGCCGGGAACCCATCGCGCCGATGTAGCCCATCGTCCCGGCATGGAGCGCCACCGCGAGAAGGGGAACATCGAACTTCGGATCGTGGGTGAGCACGCAGACCACGGTGCGGGAGTCGAGCATTCCGTGCGCAAGCTGCTCCTCGAGGTAGCGATGCGGCCACGCGACGACCACCTCGTCGGCGCTCGGAAATCTCGCCGAGGTGGCGAAAACGGACCGCGCGTCGCACACGGTGACCCGATACCCGAGGAATGTCCCCAGCCGCGCGAGAGCCGCAGCGAAATCGATCGCTCCGAAGACGAGCATTCGGGGTCGCGGGGCGTAGCTTGCGAAGAAGATCGTCATGCCCTCCCCGCGTCTCTCACCGTCGGGGCCGTAGGTCAACGTCGCATTGCGCCCGGCGGCGAGCAGACCCTGGGTATCTTCGCCCACCGCCCGATCGGTTCGGTCGCTGCCGAGGGCGCCAGTGACGGCGTCCGAGCGAACCACGAGGTGACTCCCCACCAGGCTCGCATCCGGATGCTCGATCACGGTCGCCACCCCGACCGGGCGTGAGGCGTCGATGTCGTCGAGCACTCCGGCGAGGTCGGCGAATCGGGACAGAGAAACCGGCTCGACGAACACGTCGAGGATCCCTCCGCAGGTCAGTCCGACCGAGAAGGCATCATCGTCGCTGATGCCGTAGCGCACCAGTTCGGGCCGCCCGTCCGCCTTCACCTGCATCCCGAGGTCGTAGACCGACCCCTCGACGCATCCGCCGGAGACCGATCCGACGACGGCGGCATCCGGTGAGACCAGCATGGATGCACCCGCCGCCCTTGGCGCGGACTCGAACGTGCGCACCACGGTGGCGAGCGCCGCCGTCTTGCCGCTGAGCAGGGCATCCCTCAGGGCACTCACGACATCACGCATGCGGTGCCAGCCTCCCGGTTTTCTTCGGTCCTAGCCTCTCCGTCTCGAACCTAGTCGACCGAGGCAGAACCCGATGGCCGCCACCGTGGCGAGAAGCCCGGCGAGCTTGGCCGGGTTCCTCAGCTGGTCCGTGATCATCCCCATCCCGAGGGAGAGGGCGTCGAGGCTCGGCGCTTCCGCCGCACTCGATGGTCGCGGGGCGCCGGGGATGCTTCCGGCGACCGGCGATGCGGCGGCGCTCGACGTCGGCTCGCTCACCGGTGCGGAGCCGGACGTCGCGGCGGGTTCCGTCATCATCGTCTGCAGGTTCTCGGCGAACAGGGCCATCATCTGATCCGTCACGCTCGAGATCACCCCCTTACCCATGGCCGCCGCCTTCCCGGAGAGGGAGACGTCGGCGTTGACCGTCCCGTGCGTCGTGCCGTCCGTTTCGGTGAGCTGAAGGGTCACGGTCGCTTCCGCCGTGCCCTGTCCGCGCGTCTCCTGTGCGCGACCCTGGAAGACCGCGCGATGGCCGACGGCATCCCGGTCGATCACATTCATCTGTCCCCGGTACTGCATGTTCACCGGGCCGAGCTTCACCGACATTCCGACCTGATACGCGTCGTCGGAGAGTCTGTTGAGGATCTGCGCACCGGGCACGCACCCCGCCACCCGCTCGAAATCCATCAGGGTCTTCCACACCGTGTCAACCGGAGCGTTCACGGAAAAAGTACTGTCGAGTTGCATCATCCTGTCCTCTGTTTCTGGGTCGCGAGCATCCGTTCGGCAGCAATCGAATCCGCCAGTTCGGTCAGTGCCGCGTAGCTGTGTCCGCTCACGAAGGCATCACAGTACGGGAGAGCAGCGGCCATCCCCCCGACCAGCGGGCGGTAACCGGGAGCCACCTTGCGCGGGTTGACCCAGACGATCCGGTGGGCCAATCGTTTGAGGCGCGCCATCTGAGCGGACACCTGCTCCGGTTCATCCTGCGACCAGCCGTCGGAGAGCACGACGATGACGGCACCGCGTGCGAGACCGCGTCGCCCGAAGTCGTCGACGAATCGTCGGATGCTCTCGGCGAGCCGCGTGCCGCCCGCCCAGTCGGGTGTCGCGGCGGCGGCGGTCGCGAGTGCCCGGTCCGGGTCGCGGAGGGCGAGTTGACGGGAGAGCCTGGTCAACCGCGTAGAAAATACGAATGCCTCCGCGTGCGCGCCGCTGACCGCGCCCTGCAGGAGCGAGAGAAAGACTCGAGAGTAGGGTTCCATCGAGGCAGAGACGTCGCAGAGCAGGACGAGCCTCCTCGGGTGTTCGCGGCGACGGGAGTAGACGAGCCGGATAGTGTCGGCACCACTGCGTTGAGCCGTACGCAGGGTGCGCCGAAGGTCGAGACGGCCACCGATTCGACTGGATCGCCGCGAACGGCGCGTGCGGCGAAGCGGGGTCGAGAGCACGATCCGTCGCACGAGTTGCTGCATCTGCGAGATCTCGAACTCGGTCAGTTCGGCGAACGACACATCGTGAAGGTGCTCTTCCGCTGAGGCCACCGCAAGAATCGCATCCCGCTCCGGTCCCGTCTGGTCGGAGCCGTCGCCGCCGGCACTCGGGGCGGGCTCCTGCTGAGTCCGCGGGTCGTTCTCCGCCGAAGCGGAGGGGCGCTGATCGGCGGCGGTCGGCCGCGTTCGCGGCTCGGAGCCGACCGCTGGCGGTCCGCTCGTGTCGCCGCGACTGTCGGCCGGGTCGAGCATCCCATCGAAAACCGAGGCGAAGACGGCATCGAACACCGACAGCTGCTCCCTCGACGTGACGAAGACGGCGCGGGAGGTCCAATAGAGCCGATCGCGAGTGGACGGCGTCACGACCTCGAAGGCCGCGGCAAGCCACACCGCGCGGTCGGGAGAGGCCGGAAGGCCGGCTCGGCGAAGAGCGGTGGCGAAGCCGGCGGCGAAGCCGGCGGTCGGGACCCGCGGGAGGGACCCGGCGTGCTGACCCTCACTCACGGTCACCCCCGACCAGCCAGTCCGCACCCCGAGCACCGGCGAATTCGAGGTCGTCGCGATTCTTCAGCACCGAACCCCAGGTCATCTTCACGCTCGTCGGATCGAGTCGATCCACCCCGAGCACCGCGAGAGCGGAGACCCAGTCGACGGCCTCGGCGATACCCGGCGGCTTCGCCAGGTCGAGCGACCGAAGCCGGGTGATTGCCGAAGCAACCTCGACGGCGAGCGGTTCGGCGCTGCTCGGCACCTTGCGGCGCACGATCTCGGCGATGCGGGCCGGTCCCGGGTAGTCGATCCAGTGGTAGAGGCAGCGCCTTGTGAGCGCATCGTGAAGGTCCCGCGTGCGATTGGAGGTGAGGATGACAATGGGCGGATGCGTCGCACGAATCGTTCCGAGTTCCGGAATGGTCACCGCCGCCTCGGCGAGCAGTTCGAAGGTGAAGGCCTCGAACTCGGCGTCGGCCCGGTCGATCTCGTCAAGCAGAAGCACGGCCGGCCGGGGACCGGCATGTTCGATCGCCCGGAGCAGAGGACGGCGAAGCAGATACTGCTCACCGAAGAGGTCCGTCTCGTCGAGCTCGGAGTGGCGGGCCTCCGCCACACGAATTCCGAGCATCTGCCGCTGGTGGTTCCACTCGTAGAGAGACTCGCCGGCATCGATCCCCTCGTAGCACTGCAGGCGGAACAACGGGGTATCCAGCACCCGCGCGAGCGCCTTCGCGGCCTCGGTCTTCCCCACCCCGGCCTCTCCCTCGAGCAGGATCGGCTGGGGCAACCGCACGGCGAGGAACATCGCGGTCGCGAGTCCGAGATCGGCCAGGTAGTCCTCACCGTCCAGGGCCGTGGTCAACGCGGCGACATCGGGCACCCGCTGCACCACATCGTCTTCCGCGCCCGCCCGCGCCGGACCCGTCACCGAGCACTCGCAAGGTCGGCGAGCACGCTCTCGTAGTCGGCTTCGGTGTCGACGTCATGGGGAATACGACCGGGCACAGGTACCTCCGCCACATCGGACGAGTGCTCTTCGATGAGCCTCCAGACCCCCTTGTCGCCGTGCAGCGCGGCCAGTTGCGGAAAGACCGATCGAGCGAAGGCGAAGGGATGCCCGATGCCGTCGTCGTACCGGCAGACGGCGATGTCGTGGTCACCACGTCCCTCGAGCAGCAGCCGAACGGCCGACCCCGTCACGCCCGGCTGGTCGCCGAGTAGGAGCACGAGCAGCTCGATCTGCGGGTACAGCGCAGGGAGGGCCGCGGCGATGGAAGACGAACAGCCCTCACCGAAGGCGGGATTCTCCACGACGGCGAAGCCGCGGGTATCCACGGCCATCCGCACCTCCCCGGCAGAGCCGCCGACAGCGAGCACCATCTGCTCGAAGCCGCTCGATCGCGCGGTCGCGAGCGCGGCGTCGAGCAACACTCCGTCTCCGTAGGGCAGGAGCTGCTTTGGTCGGCCGAGGCGTGTCGATCCGCCGGCTGCCAGAATCAGGACGGCCGCCCTCGGCTCAGTGGTCAACGACATAGCGCTCCGGATTCGCAACGAAGGCGCTGCGACAGCCGGGTGAACAGAAGTAGGTTGTCATCCCGCCGAGTTCCACGTGCAGGGATGCGGCAACCGGTGCGACACTCATGCCGCACACCGGGTCGATCGCCGCCTCCGGCTGCGGCACGGGAACGGTTGCGGAACCCGGGCGTGCCGACCGCTCAGCAACCAGCTGCGCGAGGATCGACAGCGCGATCTCGTTCGGAGTGCGCGCCCCGATCCGCAGTCCCGCCGGGCTGTACACCCGCGATCGTTGCTCGTCGGCGACGTCGAGCGAGGCGAGCACCGCCGCACCCCGGGTATCGCTCGCGACCAGCGCGACGTAGGGCACGCCGGCGCGCAGAGCAGCCGTGAGGGCATCCTCCTCCTGTCGACCGTGAGAGGCGACGATGAGGCCCGCGTCGTCGGACTGCGGTGCGGCGGAAACCCCGTCGGCCAGTTCCATGTGGAAACCGAGCTCCGCTCCCAACACCGCGAGCGCCTTCGCGACGGGGGTGGAACCGACGACGATCACCCGGGCGGCGGGCAGTTGCGGCTCCAGGAAGATCTCGATCGCTCCCCCGCTCAGGCAGGGATTCGCCACCTCGACTGCGCCCTCCTCGTGAATGCGGGATGGCTCCCCCGGCACGACGCGAAGCAACAGCGGCTCGCCCGCCGCGAGCACACGAAGACCGTACTCCCGTACCGACGCCTCGACGCAGTTGCCTCCCACGAATCCGTCGATTTCGCCGCTCTGGCGAATCAGCGCGGTGTCGCCGGCATGGGCACTTGTCGGATGCTGAGCCCGAACCACGGTGGCGCGCACGAAGGGTTCACGGCGGGCGGTCAGTTCCCGTGCCCGAGTGCTGAGGTCCTGCCCCGACATCGTCATTTCAGATCGGTGGTCTCGGCCGGCCCTGCATTGCCTCCCACACCCGAGCCGGTGTGCACGGCATGTCCATGTGAGTGACCCCGAACGGGGCAAGCGCATCGACCACGGCGTTCACGACGGCCGGCGGGGATCCGACGGTAGCCGATTCACCGATGCCCTTCGCGCCGATCGGGTGATGGGGCGACGGGGTCACGGTGAACCCGGTCTCCCAGTTCGGCACCTCCATGGCCGTGGGGATGAGGTATTCCATGAACGAACCGCCGAGGTTGTTGCCGTCCTCATCGAACTCGATGATCTCCATGAGCGCCATCCCGACACCGTCGGTGAGGCCGCCGTGCACTTGGCCTTCGATGATCATCGGGTTGATGCGCGTGCCGCAATCATCCACGGCGATGAAGCGACGCACTTTCACATGGCCGGTTCCCGGATCGATGTCGACCACGCAGATGTACGCGCCGAAGGGGAAGGTCAGATTCGGCGGGTCGTAGGTGACCTCGGCATCGAGGTTGCCGTCGATGCCCTCGGGCAGCGCCACCGTGCCGTGGGCACCCATCGCGATCTCGGCGATGGTCTTGCCGACGGTCGGGTCTCCCGTCACGAACCAGCGCCCCTTCTCCCATTCGAGGTCTTCCGGTCGCGTTTCGAGCATGGCCGCCGCGATGAATTTCGCCTTCTCACGCACCTTTCGGGCGACAAGCGCCACGGCGGCGCCGCTGACCGGGGTCGATCGGCTGCCGTAGGTGCCGAGACCGAACGGCGTCTGGTCGGTGTCGCCGTGCACGACGTCGATGTCTTCCGGCGGAATGCCCAACTCCTCGGCCACGATTTGAGCAAAGGTGGTTTCGTGGCCCTGCCCCTGACTCTGCACCGAGAGGCGAACCACCGCCTTGCCGGTCGGATGCACGCGCAACTCCGCGCCATCCGCCATCCCGAGCCCGACGATGTCCATGTGTTTGCGCGGACCGGCGCCGACGGTCTCGGTGAAGAACGCGATGCCGATCCCCATCAGTTCACCGCGCTCGCGCTTCTCCCTCTGTTCGCGCCGAAGCTCGTCGTACCCCGCAATCTGCATCGACAGGCGCATGGCCGGCTCGTAGTTGCCCGAGTCGTACTCCCACCCGGTCTTGTTCACGTAGGGAAACTGCTCCGGTTGGATGAAGTTCTTGATGCGGAGTTCCGCCGGGTCCATCTCCAGCTTCGCGGCCAGGATGTCCACCAAGCGCTCGACCAGATAGACCGCTTCCGTGACCCGGAACGAACAGGCGTAGGCGACTCCGCCCGGCGCCTTGTTCGTGTAGACACCGGTGACCTTGCAGTACGCGGCCTTCAGGTCATAGCTCCCGGTGAAAATGTGGAAGAAGCCGGCCGGGTACTTCGTGGGTTGCGCGGTGGCGTTGAAGGCCCCATGGTCGGCGAGCACGTTCGTGCGCACCGCGAGGATTTTGCCGTCCTTCGTCGCCGCGATTTCGCCCTGCATGATGTAGTCGCGCGCGAACGACGTCGACATCAGGTTCTCGGATCGATCCTCGACCCACTTCACCGGGCGACCGGTCACGATCGACCCCACGACGGCGAGGATGTAGCCGGGGTAGATTCCGACCTTGTTTCCGAAGCCGCCCCCGATGTCCGGCGAGACGATGCGGATCTTGTGCTCGGGGATGCCGGACACGATCGCGAACAGGGTTCGGTGTGCGTGCGGGGCCTGCGTGGTTTCGTAGAGAGTCAAGTGCCCCTCGATGGGCTCGAAGTCGGCCACGGCACCGCAGGTCTCCATGGGAGCCGGATGAACGCGCGGATAGACAATCTCCTGCGACACGACCACCTCGGCCGAGGCGAAGACGGCGTCGGTCTCCGCCTGGTCTCCGGCCTCCCAGTCGAAGATGTGGTTGTCGGTGCGGCCCTCGAGATCGTCACGGATCACCGGAGCGTCGACGTCAAGAGCCTTGCGGGCGTCGATCACCGGAGGCAGCACGTCGTACTCCACATCGATGAGCTCGAGTGCGTCGCGGGCGGCATAGCGGTCCTCCGCAACGACGAAGGCCACTTCCTGCCCCTGGAAGCGCACCTTGTCGGTGACGAGCACGGCCTGCACGTCCGCAGACAGGGTGGGCGCCCAGGCAAGCTTGAGGCCGACAAGGTCGGTGCCGGTGATGACAGCCACCACACCCGGATGGGCAAGTGCCCGCGTGGTGTCGATCGACACGAGTCGGGCGTGGGCGACCGGGGCGCGCAGGATCGCGCTGTGAAGCATCCCCGGGAGCACGATGTCGTCGACGTAATTGCCTTTTCCGCGGATGAATCGGGGGTCTTCCTTGCGCTGGATGCGCCCATACCCGATGGGGCGGTCGGCGTCGCCGGCTGCCGGGTTGGATGCGCGCTGATCGGTGATGGTCATGCTGTCACCTCTTCTTCCGCTGCCTTCGCCGGGTGCTCGGCCGCCCACTGAATGGAACGCACGATCGTCGCGTACCCGGTGCACCGACAAATCTGGCCGGAGATCGCCTGGCGGATCTCGTCGTCGTCGGGGTGCGGATTCCGGTCGAGCAGGGCGCGTGCCGTGAGCATCATCCCGGGTGTGCAAAATCCACACTGAAGACCGTGCTCCTCCATGAACCCCTGCTGGATCGGATCAAGAGTCCCCCCGGTCGCGAGTCCCTCGACGGTTCGGATGTCGTGGCCGTCCGCCATCGCCGCGAGAACGGTGCACGACTTCACCGGCAGCCCGTCCATGAGCACGACGCAGGTGCCGCAGTTGGAGGTGTCACAGCCCCAGTGAGTGCCGGTGAGCCCGAGCACTTCTCGGATGAAGTGCACGAGCAGCACGCGTGGCTCGGCCTCTTTCGTCACTTCATCTCCGTTGACGGTCATGCTGATCTGCATCGGGTTCAGCCTTCCTGTGCTTCGGCTGCGCGCGCGGTTGCGCGGCGCAGGACGCGCCTGGTCAGTTCATCGGCGAGATGCCGCTTGTAGTCGATCGCTCCGCGTTGGTCCGCGAGCGGGCTGCACGCCAGGGCGGCGAGTCGGCCGGCCTCGATGAAGACCTCTTCGGTGGGCATCCGGCCGCGGAGCATCGTCTCGGCCTCCGTGACGGTTCCGGCGAGACCCACCGCAGTGAGTCCGATCGCCACATCGTCGATCGTCCCGTCCGGCGCGAGGGACACCGAGGCGCCCGCCGCCGCCACGGCCCAGTCGCCCACCCGGCGCTCGACCTTCTCGTAGGCGCTTCCCGATCGCGGGCGGATGGGAAAGCGGACTTCGCAGAGAACCTCGTTGTGGGCGACTGCCGTCTCGTAGGGTCCCCGATGGAACTCGCTCATCGAGAGGATGCGCTCGCCGCCTGCTCCGCGAACGACGGCCTCGGCACGCAGCACGGTGCACACCGTCGAGAGGTCTTCGGCCGGATCGGCCTGGCAGAGCGATCCACCGATGGTGCCGCGGTTTCGCACCACGGGATCCGCGATCGTGCGCTCGGCGTCGCTGATGATCGGAAACAGACGCCCGACCTCCGACGAATCGAACAGGGTGGTGTGGCGGGTCATCGCCCCCACCCTCAGCCGGTGGGGTTCACGCACGACGAAGTCGAGCTCGAACAGGTCGTTGATGTCGATGAGCCACTCGGGTCGGGCGAGTCGGAGCTTCATCATCGGCAGGAGGCTGTGCCCACCGGCGAGGATCATCGAATCGGGGCCGTGGCTTTCGAGCAAGGCGATCGCATCGTCGACGCTGGCGGCACGGGCATACTCGAACGGAGCCGGAATTTGCATACTGCCCTCCACACTGAGGGTGTACCGACTGAGTGTCGGGCACTGATGCGAGTCTCACTCCCCACCCGGGGCATGTCAATAGCCGGTAGTTACGGTGCCCTTCTGGCCTCGCGCTTCGGCGACGGCATGCTCCACGGCGACCCAGGCGAGCATCGCACACTTGACCCTCGCCGGATACCGGGAGACTCCGGCGAATGCGATGGCGTCGCCGAGCACGGCCTCGTCAGGCTCCACCATCCCCCGCGACCGCATGAGCTCGCGAAAGACGTCCATGACGAGTGTCAACCCGTCGATATCCCGGCCCTCGGCGAGGTCCGAGAGCACCGATGCGGAAGACATCGAGATGGCGCACCCGTCTCCGTCCCAGCGGACCTGCTGCACGGTGTCATCCGCCACGGCCACTCGGACCGTGATCTGATCGCCGCAGGTGGTATTGACCTGGTGGGACAGGCCGACCGATGCCCCGTCCGGCACGTCGATACCATCGATTCCGCTGCCGTGGCGCGCCTTCGAGTGGTCCAGGATGATCTGCTGATACAGACCGTCAAGCTCGCTCATGCCACGGCTCCGAAGTATCCGCGCACCTCGGCGACCGCCGCGACGAGAACATCCACCTCGTCGGTCGTGTTGTACAGGTAGGTGCTGGCCCGAGTGGTGGCCGTGAGACCGAGTCGTCGGTGCAGCGGCTGGGCGCAGTGGTGACCAACGCGAACGGCGATGCCACGGTCGTCGAGGAATTGCCCGACATCGTGCGCGTGCACTCCGAGCACATCGAATGCGGCGAGTCCGATTCGTTCCCGCTCCGCGCCCACCCCGAGCACGCGCACTCCGTCGATGGCGGAAAGACCCTCGACGAGACGGCGACCGAGAAGAGCGTCCCAGGCGCGGATCCGTTCCATGCCGACATCCCGAAGGTAGCCGACCGCAACTCCGAAGGCGATCGCCTGCGACACCGGCTGGGTACCGGCCTCGAAGCGTTGAGGTGCGGGCAGGTACTCCGCCTCGGTCATGGTGACCGTCGTGATCATCGAGCCTCCGGTCAGGAACGGTGGCATCGCATCCAACAATTCCCGACGCCCGTACAGCACGCCGATCCCAGTGGGCGCCAGCATTTTGTGCCCGGAGAGAACGGCGAAATCGACCGCGAGCTCTCGGAAATCGAGAGGAAGGTGCGGTGCGGACTGGCATGCGTCCAACACCACGAGTGCACCCACCCGCCGGGCCATCGCCACTAATTCGGCCACCGGGTTGATCGTTCCGAGAACATTGGAGGCATGGGCGAAGGCGAGAATTCTCGTGCGCTCCCCCACGATGACCTCCGCCTCGTCGAGACGAATGGTGCCGTCGTCGCCTATCGGGAGGAACCGCAAGGTCGCCCCGGTGCGGAACGCGAGCTCCTGCCACGGGATCAGATTCGCGTGGTGCTCCATCTCGGTGACGACGATCTCGTCCCCGGGATGAAGGGCGAACCGCCTCGCCGCGTCTCCGCCGCGGCCGAGGCTCGCGTTGGAGAACGAATACGCCAGAAGGTTG
>JANMBI010000211.1:0-3947 GCA_031360325.1 Frigoribacterium sp.
CAAAGGAAGGATCTCGAGCTAAATCACTGCGAAGAACCTTCACTGCCACTTTGCGCGAGAGGCGTTCGTCATCGGCGATATAGACATCAGCCATTCCGCCAGTGCCGATCATCTCACCGAGTTTGTATCGATCGCCAAGTAGTTTCTTCATGACGCCGAACCCATAAAGGTAAGCGAGGACGGCTGAGCGCTTGGATCAACGTCAGCCAGCAGAACTGTGACATTGTCAGGGGCTCCCGCAGAATAAGCGGCATCGATTAAATGGGTGACGGCGCTTTCGCGATCACGGATCTTCATTCCTGCTTTTATTTCCTTCTCTTCAATTGAACTCGAAAGACCGTCACTGCAGAGCAAGAATCGGTCTTTGGGTTTCACGTCGTACACTATAAGCATGGGTGCCAGAGACCCCTCGCCCATGAGTGCCTGGGTGAGAAAAGATCTCTGAGGGTGTTCGTGTGCTTCTTCCAGACTCACAGATCCTTGATCAAGGAGCTCTTGCAGAACTGTATGGTCGTGGCTGAGTTGAGTGAAGTTGTTTCCGCGCAATCGGTAGCATCGAGAATCCCCGACGTGAAGAAGTGCAACCTTCGGCGCGTGGGCCGGCCCATAAAGTGCCAGTGCGCTAAGTGTTGTTCCCATTCCAGTGAGATGAATGTTTTCTCCGGCGACCCGGCCAATTTCAGAGTCAATGTCCTGAAGAGCATTCAACAGTAAATCTTCGATCGAATCTGGATCAATGCTTCCGTGCTCAAGAACTGATGTGAGGTCGGAGAGCGTCTTGACGGCTATTGACGATGCGACTTCGCCTCCGGCGTGCCCACCCATTCCATCTGCCACAGCAATCAGGTTTGGGTGTAGCAAGGCAGAGTCTTCGTTGTCGGCTCTGACGAGTCCGACGACAGAGCGCGCGGCAATGGCGAAACGTGAGGTAGTCATTTCGCCCTTCCTTCAACTGCGCAAAATTCCTAGGTGCCAGCCTAATGGTGCTCATCTGCACGGTTAGGTGACCGGTTGACCTGCCCCACGGCTTGGCTCCGTAATTATGGAGCAGGCCCCTCAGTATCTCGGACGGACCAGACCGGTCTCGTAGGCCAGCACGATGGCCTGTGCCCTGCTGGAGACGGCCAGCTTTCCCAGGATGCGGTTCACGTGGGTCTTTACGGTGGCTTGGCTGACGGTGAGGTCCTGGCCGATCTGGTCGTTGGAGCGGCCGCGCGCGATCAGAACGAGGACCTCGCGTTCGCGGTCGGTCAGCAGCGGGAACGGGATGGTCTTAGGTTGGGCCGGTGGTGGGCCGGCGACGTACTCCGCGATCAGCCGGCGGGTGAGCGCGGGCGCCAGCAGGGCCTCGCCGGTGGCCACGATCGAGATCGCTTCGACGAGCCAATCGATGGGTGAGGTCTTCAGAGCAAAACCCGACGCGCCTGCCTTGAGAGCGGCGTAGACGTACTGGTCGAGGTCGTATGTCGTCAGGATCAAGACCGGTGTGGTGTTGCCGGACTGCGCCAGTTCCCGGGTCGCGGAGATGCCGTCCATCAGGGGCATCCGGACGTCCATCACTAAGACGTCGGGCCGATGCTTGCGGGTTGCATCGACAGCTTGGCGACCGTTCTCGGCCACGGCGATCACGTCCACCCCTCGCGCCGTCAACAAAGTGGCCAGGCCATCGCGGACCAACGCCTCGTCGTCGGCCAGCACGACGCTGGTCACGTGGTCTCCTCACAAGGCAGTCTCGCGTTGAGGGTGAAGCCGCCTTCGCCGTCAGGTCCGTAGGAGATCGTTCCCGAGAATAGGGCGACTCTCTCCTGGAGCCCGGCCAGGCCATGGCCATGGCCCTGGCCCTGCGCCGTGGGCGTCCCCTGAGTATTGGTGACGCGGACCTCGAGCTGGTCTCCCTGACGGAGCATCTGGATGTGGGCCTGCCCGCCCCCGGCGTACTTGAGCGCGTTAGTGAGGCCCTCTTGCACGATTCGATAGACGGTGAGCTGGAGAGCGGGCGATAGGCCGACGGCGTCGTCGATCTCGAGAGTCACCGGCAAACCGGCCCGGCTCACGTCCTGGGCCAGGGCTCGGATCTCACCGGCCAGATCTACTTGAAAGTGGTCGAAGGTGCCAATGTCATCGAGCGTCGGCTCCTCACGGATCAGCCGAACCAGCCGCCCGATCTCGCCGAGCGCGGACCGACCGGCCGCCTGGACATCGCGAACAGCCCGTTTCGCGGCAGCGGGGTCGCCGTCGGCGGCGTTCTCAGCGACCGCGGCCTGCACCACCATCAGGCTGAGGGAGTGCGCGAGCACGTCGTGGATCTCGCGGGCGATCCGATCCCGCTCGGCGCGAGTTGAGCGGTCGGTCGCGAGCGCATCCTCAACGCGAGCCCGTTCGCTCTCGCGGGCCATTACTGCGGCGCGATCCTCGGCCTTGCGCACGGTGAGACCCAGACCCCAGGGCCCGATGATGGCCACGACACCAAAAACCAGGTCCGGGGGGAACTCCGTCAGGAAAGACAGGGTCGCCATCGCACCCAGGAGCAACCCGACCACAACCCCGAGTCCGACGGGCAGAGCTCTCCGTGGCAGATAGCGACCCACGGCGAACGAGGCCAGAACCAACAGGAGCATCCAGCTCCCGGTTTGGCTGACGTCGAAGCCCAAGAGCGGCGCAGCGGCAAAAGCAGTAAGCACGCCGACAGCGCTGGGGATGGGGTGGCTGCGTCGTAAGACAGTCGCGGCGCAGCCGACGAGCAGAGTGCCAATCGCCACCACGATCGGTGTGTAGTGCTTGGCGATCATCTCGGCAACGCCGATAAGGGCGATGACGCCTGGCAGCACCGTATCTACTGGCTCGGCGCCGACGGAACGAACCCTGCGCATCAACGATGCTAACACGCAAGCAGGGTACTTCACGGTTCGCGCGGGCCGCGTCAACCCTGGGATGGACGAGTTATCGACTGCCGGGCTGACGACCGTGGCCCGATTTGGTGCGAGGCTAGATGAGTCGCCACCGGTAGCGGCCCCGAGCAGGAGGTCCATACCATGCCTGAAGTCCAGCCCACCCCGATCCGCCCGTATACGATATTCGCATCGGCGGTGATGGTGCTGTTCTCACCGTTGCTGGCGATGTCCTACTTCGCGACCAAGGATGGCGCCCAGATGTACGCCACTGGCTCGGTCCGTGCCTGGGCCAAGCCGGCACGCAGTCTGTTCGAGCCAATGCTGACCTTCGCCTCGGCCGACCGAGTCTATGCGACGTACTCCCTGCTGATCGCCCTCGTCATCCCCGCGCTGCCGCTGGCCGCGTGGGCCGTGCGACGTGCGCGACTCCCCGTAGCCGGCACCTTCGAGCGCCGCGCTTCGTGGGTCGTCGCGGCCGCCTGGACGATATTCTCAGGCTCACTGTTTGTAGTCGCGGTCGCCTTGCAGGTCAAACCCGCCAACACCTCGGGCAACTCGGTAGTCAACGTGGTGTTCCTTGCAGGCATGATCCCGAGTCTGGTGATCGGGTGCCTAGGATCGGCCCCGCTCGGTGTGAGTCTGCTGCGCCACGGCTTTCTACCTCGCATCGCAGGCCTTATTATTACCTTGGCGCTACCGCTGTGGATTGCTTGCACCTTTGCTTTCGGCCATAACAGCATTGGCATCACAACGCAGATGATTGCCTGGACACTCGCACTCTCGGCAGTCATGAAACGGACGGGTGCAGATGTGCCGTTGCGGTCGGGCTTAACAGGCTAGGAATCATGAGGTAGGTCTGCTGCACCTCGACCGAGAAAGCTCCATCGCCTGAGGCCAAGGTGCTAATCTGCCACCCATTAGGCGTGAGTGGCGGAACGGCAGACGCGCACGGTTCAGGTCCGTGTACTCGCAAGGGTGTGGGGGTTCAAATCCCCTCTCGCGCACCAAAGGTTGAGTTATTCCTTCTCTGGTGAATCATCAACGCTTTCACAACCG
>JANMBI010000212.1:0-8892 GCA_031360325.1 Frigoribacterium sp.
AACCGCTCGCCCCCTACGTCCACACCCGGGATGCCGCCCTCCTGAGGCAGGAACTGCAGGGGTGCGCGCTGCTGTTCCTCTCCCACGCCCGGAGCACCGAGGTGGAGAGGCTCGTCGAACTCGGATGGCTCGACGAACTCGGCCCCGAACACCCGATATCTCCGAGAGTGCTGCCGACCGCCAAGCAGCAATCGCAGGACCGCCTGGCGGCAGAGGCGCGCATCCCCTCGGCCGCCTGGCGTGAGGCGCGCTCCGGCCTCGAGCACGGTCCGGTGCTCGTCCAGGTCGCCCGACCCGGCTATGCGCCGAGATTGGCGTGCGCGAGCTGTTCGAGCACCGCACGGTGCCGTCAGTGCGATGGCCCGTTGCGACTCAAGACCGCGAAGTCGACCGCTTCGTGTTCCTGGTGTGGCACCCTCGCCACCGACTGGAGCTGTTCGAACTGCGCCGGCACCCGGTTCCGGCTTGTCGGTCAGGGGTCTGAACGCACGGCGGAAGACCTCGGGAGGGGATTCCCGGGGGTGCGGATCATCATCGCGGACGGTGGGCGCCCGATTCTCTCGGTCGATGCCGAGCCCTCCCTTGTCATCGCCACCCGCGGAGCGGAACCGGTCGCCGCGGGAGGCTATCGCGCCGTGTTGCTTCTCGACGGTGAGCGAATGGTGGCGCGTGAGAGCCTACGCGTCGGTGAAGACTGCCTCCGGTGGTGGGCGAACGCGATCGCCCTCTCCGCCCCCGGGGCGACCACCGTGCTGGTCGGAGTCGGCGGCGCCCTGGCCACCGCACTGGCGACCTGGCGTCGCTCCGACTACCTGAGAGGGGAACTCGGGGACCGCCGAACGCTGCGCTTCCCCCCGGCGGTGCGTGTCGCCACCATCACCGGCACCTCCGGGGCGGTGGATGCCGCGGTCGGGGCGATCGGGAATATCCACCGCGTGGATGTGCTCGGCCCCGTCGAAACCACAGAGGGTGAGGTTCGGGCGATAGTCCGATTCGATTACGGAGAGGGCGCTGCCGTGGCCTCCGGGCTCCGTGCGGAGGTGATTCGCGCGGCGACGAACCGTCGCAAGCGACCCGGCAGTGCGACCGGCCGCGCCGCGCTGCCTACACTGAGAGTGAGATTCGACGACCCCCTGTCGTTCGACAGCCCGTAACCGGCCATCGCCGCACCCCAACGATCGAGATTCCGAATGTCCGACCTTGTCATCGTGTTCGCCGGCAGTCCGGCGGCGGCCGTGCCGAGCCTTCACTCGCTCGCCGCTAGTCGTCACGAGGTCGCTGCGGTGCTCACGCGAGAGGATTCACCGCAGGGTCGTCGTCGAGACCTCACCCCGACCGCCGTCGCGTCGGCCGCCCGTGCACTGTCACTCCCGGTCGTCACGGCGAATCGACTCGCGGGAGCGGCGACCGACGCCATCGCCGCTCTCCAACCGGATCTCGGGGTGATCGTTGCGTACGGCGCGCTCGTTCGTGAGCCGCTGCTCACGGTTCCCCGCTTCGGATGGATCAACCTGCACTTCTCCCTTCTGCCGCGTTGGCGCGGAGCCGCGCCCGTCCAACGGGCGATCATCGCCGGTGACGAGGTGACCGGCGCATCCGTGTTCCAGCTCGTGCCGGAACTCGACGCCGGCGACGTGTTCGGCCGGTTCACCCGGTCGATCGGTGGTCAGGAGACGGCCGGCCAGCTGCTCGAATCGCTCTCGATGGGCGGCGCTGAGCTGCTGATTCGGGTGGTGGATGCCATTGCGGACGGTGTCGCTCGCGGCGAACCCCAGGTCGGGGATGTGAGCCTTGCTCCCAAACTCGAACTCGCCGACGCCCACATCGACTTCGCGCAGCACGCCTCGACCGTCGCGAACCGCGTGCGCGGCGTGACCCCCGAACCCGGGGCCTTCACGATCCTGGACGACGTGCGAGTGAAGATCCTCGAAGCCCGGATCGCGCGCGACGAGCCGTCGCTGCCGCCGGGCCGACTCGAGTCACGTGCCGGCCGGGTGCTGGTGGGTACCGCGAGCGAGCCGATCGAACTCATCTCGGTCAATCCGGCGGGGAAGCGCCCGATGCCAGCGGCGGACTGGTGGCGCGGGCGCCCGGCCGACGCCGGAACGACGGCGCGATGAGCGGCCCGCGGGATTCGGGCCGCCGGGACGTGCGATCGACCGGGTCGGCCTCCCGGGTGCAGCCCGCGCGTCGCATTGCCCTCGAGGTGATCATGGCGGTGCGCGAGACGGATGCCTACGCCAACCTCCTGCTCCCGGTGAAGCTCGAGCGGGCCAGACTGAGCCCCGCGGACGCCGCCCTCGCCACCGAGCTCACCTATGGAACGCTGCGCCGTCAGGGTTACTACGATGCGGTGATCGAGCTCGCGGCCGCCCGATCGACGGACGACATCGACTCGCCGATCCTCGATGTCCTGCGACTCGGGGCTCACCAGTTGCTCTCCATGCGAGTGGCACCGCACGCGGCCGTGGACGAGGCCGTCTCACTCGCCAAGGAGGTCGGATCGCGCTCGGCCGCCGGCTTCGTCAACGGTGTGCTGCGAACGATCACCCGAAGCGAGCCATCCGTCTGGCACGCCCGCGTGATGGCGAAGCCGAGGAACGCCGACGAGAGACTCGCTCTCGAACACTCGCATCCGATCTGGATTGTGCGTGCGTTTCGACTGGCGCTGTCGGCCGAGGGCCGCGAAGACGAGCTGGAAGATCTGCTTCTCTCCGACAACTTCGCTCCTCGCGTGAGTCTCGTCGCTCTTCCGGGGCTGGCCACCGTCTCGGAGATCCGTGGCTCCCAGAAGCCAAAATACTCCCCGGTCGCCGCGTTGAGCGACGGCGGAGATCCGGCGCTCTGGCCGGCCGTTCGCGAGGGTCGTGCCCGGGTGCAGGACGAAGGATCACAACTCGCCGCGCTCGCGCTCAGCCGGGCGCGACCCGTCTCCCCCGGCGAACGCTGGCTCGACCTCTGTGCCGGCCCCGGCGGCAAGGCCGCACTGTTGGCCGCGGAGGCGCGCGACGGCGGGGCAACCCTCGTCGCGAACGAGATCGTGCCAGCCCGCGCCGAACTGGTGCGCAAAGCCCTCGCCGTCTTCGCCGAACCGCCCCAGGTCATCGTGCAGGACGGCACCCGGGTGGGAGAGCGGATGCCCGAGCAGTTCGACCGCATCCTCCTCGACGCGCCGTGCACCGGTCTGGGTGCGCTCCGCCGTCGACCGGAGGCACGCTGGCGCAAAAAGCCGGGCGATGTCGCCGAACTGACCGGACTCCAGATCGCCCTTCTCGAGTCAGGGCTCGCCGCCCTCAAGCCCGGGGGAGTACTGGCCTACGTCACCTGTTCTCCGCATCTGGCCGAGACCCGGGCAGTGGTCGAGACGGTGCTGAAGCGCTCGAGCGGACTGTCTCGTCTCGACACCACCGCCGTGCTGGCGGGAGTCACCCGGCGCGAACTCGATCTCGGCGAGTCCTCCAGCGACGGTCATGTGCAACTGTGGCCGCACCGCCACGGCACGGATGCCATGTTCATCTGCCTCATCGAGAAGTCGCTCTAGGCTGGCGCACGTGACTTCACGCATCAACCCGAGCATCCTCACTGCCGACTTCGCGAATCTCGAGCACGAACTCGGGCGCATCGCGACCGCCGATTTCGTGCACGTCGACGTGATGGACAACCACTTCGTGCCGAACCTCACGTTCGGGCAGCGCATGGTGGAGTCGCTCCAGCGGGTGTCGCCGTTGCCCCTCGACATCCACCTCATGATCGACGACCCCGACCGATGGGCGCCCGGATATGCCGAGGCCGGAGTTCATTCGGTCACCTTTCACGCCGAGGCTGTGGCGGATGCGGTGGCTCTCGCACGTCGACTGCGCCAGATCGGGGCGCGGGCCGGAATCGCGGTGAAGCCCGGGACCGCGATCGAGCCATACCTCGAGCTGCTTCCCGAGTTCGACCAGGTGCTGGTGATGACGGTGGAGCCCGGGTTCGGGGGCCAGACCTTCATCGCGTCGACGATGCCGAAGCTGTGGCACTTCGGGCCGCCGTCGCCGCATTCGGACTCGATCTCTGGTTGCAGGTGGATGGCGGAATCACCGAATCCACGATCGCGATCGCCGCGGAGTCTGGGGCCGACACCTTCGTCGCCGGATCGAGCGTATTCAACGTGGGGGAGCCGGCCGAGCAGATCGCTCGCCTCCGGGCGGCCGCGACGGCGCACTCCCATTGAATCTGCTTGAATGGACCCATGACCGAGTTCGCAAAGACCAAGCCGGAGATCGAGTTCTATGAGGGTGATGCACCCGCAGAACTGGTTTCCATCGACATCGAGTTCGGTACCGGCGAGGAGGCAAAGACCGGCGACACCGTCGACGTACACTACCTCGGCGTCGACCTTGAGTCCGGGGAAGAGTTCGACTCGTCCTGGAGCCGCGGCCAGTCTGTCAACTTCCCCCTTCGCTCTCTCATCGCCGGCTGGCAACAGGGCATCCCGGGAATGCGGGTCGGCGGACGCCGCCAGCTCATCGTGCCCCCGGCCCTCGCCTACGGTCCGGCCGGGTCCGGGCATCAGCTGTCCGGCCGCACCCTCATCTTCGTGATCGACCTGCTCGGCGTCAGCTAGCCGCGCCCGCCACGGATTCAGGCCCAGGGCAGAGCGAGAGTCTCGGCGAACTCTCCCTGCCTTAACCCCTCGGGGGGAACGACCAGCACGCCCGCGGCATCCGCGATCCCTCGCATCATGCCGGAGCCGAGCCAGGGGCTTGCCGTCGCACGCCCGTTGACCAGCACGAACGGAACGAGGACGCTGGAATCGCCCCGTCCCTCGATCGTGGAGGCCGAGACGGCGCGTCCACAGGCGGGCGCCGGCCCGCCGCCGAACGCCGCGAGGACGGGGGCCGCGAGGGTCAGCACGCCCATCATCGCCGCCAGCGGATTCCCCGGAAGCCCGACGAGCAAACGTCCATCCGTCAGTCGGGCGAGCATCGTCGGACCCCCGGGCCGCATCGCCATCCGCGGTACCAGAAACTCGGCACCGATGGATTCGAGCGCCGCTCTCAGGTGGTCAACAGCCGAGCCGCCGGTGCCGCCGGTGGTGATGACAACCTCTGCCGTCGCGGGGGATTCGAGGAGGGCGTCGACGGTGGCGGTGAAGTCGTCGCGCACCCGCCGCGTCGACACGTCTCCCGCCCCGAGCATCCGAAGGACGGCGGGAAGTGCGGGGCCGAAGCTGTCCCGCACTCGGCCAGGACCGGGGATCCCCCTCTCGATCACCTCGTCGCCGCTCAACAGCAACAGCACGTTCGGGCGACCGATCACGGACAGGTCGTCGCGACCGCAACTGGCGGCAATGGCGATGTGAGCCGGGTTCAGCGGCGTCCCGGCCACCACGACCACCTCCCCCCGCTGGGCTTCCCCGCCCGCTGGGCGCAGGTGTTGTCCGGTGCGGGGCTCGCCCGCTGCTTGCGCTGCGGCGAGCACCGAGAGCCGCTCCCCAACACCGCTTCCGCTTCTGTTCGCGTTACGGCCGTCGTCTACGGCGCCGCTTTCGCTGCGGAGCACTGCCTCCGCCCCCTCGGGGATGAGTCCGCCGGTGACGATGGCGGCGGCTTGGCCGGGGGAGAGGTTCGGCGCGGCGACGACCGTCCACGGTCCGGAGCCGCACACCGCCCAGCCGTCCATCGCCGAAGAGGCGTAGTGCGGCACGGCCGTCGGGGCGACGATGTCGGAGGCCAGGATGCGACCGATTGCGAGGTCGAGCGGCACGGTCTCGGCGGGGAGGGGGGGTGTCGACGCCGAAGCGACGCCCCGCGCTCGGTGCCACTGGGTCGTGCCCTCCGTCATCCTGGCTTCCGTCACTGTGTTTTCCGTCACGGTGTTTTCGGTCACTGTGGTTTCCGTCACTGTTGGCCGGATTGGTCGGGCGCGACTTCGGACCGCCCCGTCTCGCCCGGCCCCGTCACGGTCTGCTGCGTCTCGGCCAGCTCGGTCGCGGTCGCCGCCGCTCGCTCGAAAATCCGGTCGCCCGGCGCGGAGGCGGCTGCATATCCGGCGGCGTAGCCCACCAGGTAGGTGGTGAGCGGCGCTGCCGGACGCATGACCGCGTGCGCGATCCTCCCGGCGAGCGCGAGCACCGCGTCGATGTCGACCTCCAGCCCCTCGAGTCCCAACTCGGCGGTCAGCCGCGTGCTCCACTCGGCGAGGGCGGTTCTCTTCGCCTCGTCATCCCGTTCGGTCATGGACATTCCTTCGTGTTCGATGGCGGCGTGATGCCGAAGGTCTCCGCATCGATCCAGGTGTCGATGTCGGCGGTCGACCCGGGCGGAACGGCTCGTTCGGTGAGGTCGAGAGATTCGACAAGCGCTCGAACGGACATCCCGTGGATGTCCGAGCCCCGCTCGCGCACCGCTGCAGCGATCGAGGCCGTGCGGTACAGGCCGAGAAGATGTTGGCGTCGCCCCTCGGAGTCGACCGCCACGGCACCGTCGTTTTCGGGGGCGGGTGCCGAGAGCAGCGCATCGACGGCCTGATTCGCGTGAGGCAGGTCGCAGGCGAGGAGGAGAGTGAAGTCGCTCGGGGTGCCGGACGACTCGGTGCCCGTCTCGGTGTCCGTCCCAGCACCCGCTGCGGCGAGCGCGCCGATCCCGGCGGCGATCGCCGATGCCGGTCCGCCGAATGGCGGATCTTCCCGGGTGGTCAGCACGCCGTTCGGGAGCGGCGTCGGCGGGCCGACGACGACCGTCCGCCGCGCTCGCGCCGTGGCATCCAGCGCCAGGTCGAGGAGCGTGCGGCCTCCGATTTCCAGCCCGGACTTGGGTTCGCCGCCGAGTCGTGAGGAGCGCCCCCCGGCAAGGACGATGGCGTCGAAGTTCATACACCTCACTCTAGAACGCGGCGCCCGGGCGGACCGCTCCCAGAAACCTCGGTGTGCCCGTCGTGGCATGGGTCCTTCGATGCCAGGCATGACCAATGGGACGAATCACTGTTCGGCGCCGGGTCGCCCGAGTCATTGTCGGGCAGGATCCGCTCCGCCGCGAGGACCTGCTTGCGGTCGAGGAACCGCTCGGGATTCGCGTTGGCGGAACGGCGCCGGTCGGCCACGATGCGCACGCCCGGGCTCGACTTCGAGCTCACCGCCGGATTCCTGGTCTCCGAAGCCGTCGTCGCGCGGGGAAACAGTTCGGGGCTGCGCGCTATCGTGCAAGAGCCACCGTCGCCGGAGAGAACACCCGCAACGTGCTCGATGTGACGCTCGGCGCCGGCGTGCCCCCCAGAGTCTCGAGCGCACGATCACCCAGAAGGGCGACGTCGACTGCATGAGTTGTGCCCGGCCGGATCCGGACGACCACAAGACCCTCGAGTTCAGCGAGAACCGGGGCCGCGAAGTCACCTGGGGGGCCGTTCCGGTCACCGTGCGACCGGCTTCCGGTCCGAGCGCTCCCCAACGAACCGGCTCGAAATATCCGAGTCTCGGCTCGGGATGCATGGACGGCACACCGAATCCGTCTCGCGGCCGGCCGGAGCGGACGACTGCGAACCGGTGAGCCGGGACCGCGCCTTCGCGATCGTCGGCGGTCGACTCCGCGACCTCGACTCGCCCGGCAGGGCGGTGATCTACGCGGGCGGCCGTACGTCGAACGAGACGGCCTTCGTGTACCCGCCGTTCGCTCGGCCGTAGGTGACCAACAACCCCTCGGACTGCTCGAACCCGTGCCACGAATCCACCCGTCTCGCTGCCGGCCAGGTCATCGCAGGGGGACGGTCCGCAATCGCGTAGGACGATTTCGAGCGAACCGATCTCCTCACCACCCTCGGGCAGAACCCGGGTACGAATCATTCCCGCGCGCTCACCGCGCTCGTGGGAGCGGAGAAGAACGGCACCACGATCGTCGCCGCCTTTCCGCTGCCGGAGGCCGGCCTCATCCGCTACGGGAATCCGCACAGAGCGAGCGCGCCGGCGGGACGCGATACCACTCCGGCCGACCCGTTTCTGCAGATTCGTTCCGGCGCTGATCCGGGCGCTGTCGAAGCGGGTGTTCGAGACGGATACGGCGAATCCCGGAACCGTGCCACCGGTGGCAACCGGGTTGCGCTCCGAGGTCTCGATCGTCACCCGGCTCGCCCGATCGGTGCTCCAACACTCGGCGCCGGTGGGCCGGGCCGGTTCCCGGCCGACGAAACACCATCCGAGAGCACATCGCCCGAGCGGTGCCGGGGTTCGACAACGTCAAAGCCAGGGTGCGGCACGGGGGGGGGTCATTCCTTCCCAACGGCCCCGGGGCAGTCGCAGCTTCGACACGGCAAGCGGGAAGGCGATGATCACGGTCAACCGACTCGATCCCTTGGGCGGCCAGCCGGGCGACTGACTCCGCAGACCCTTCGCTCACCCGACCGGTTCACCGCCACCGTCTACGGCCTCAATGATCGCTATCGCGGCTTCAACAGTGGCCGGGATGTGGTCTTCGACAATCCGGATGATCTGGCCGAACCCTTCCTCGAAGACGGCCTGCGGGTAGACATCGACAGCCGATGGCCGGGAGAGCCCGATCCGGCGGTGTCCTATCCGAACGCTCCGAGATGCGCCGCGGCCCATTTCCCCGAGCCGGATGCACTCATTCCGCTCGCGAGCGACGCGGAGGGGAGCAACACCCCGGTCTCGAGGCGGTGCTCGCGCGAGGGGAGCCCGTCGGCCGACCGACGGTGTCGATCACCGGCTACCGCTACCCTTGACAACGTGAAGACCTTCGACGACCTGTTTACGGAGCTCACCGAGAAGTCGGTGAGTCGCCCCGACGGTTCCGGCACGGTCGCCGAACTCGATGCGGGCGTCCACAGCATCGGCAAGAAGATCGTCGAGGAGGCGGCCGAGGTCTGGATGGCCGCGGAATTCCAGTCGCTCGACGAGACCGC
>JANMBI010000216.1:0-2905 GCA_031360325.1 Frigoribacterium sp.
GTCGCCGACGAAATCATCGCCGCCGTCGAGTCCGGCTCCCTCGCCGTCCACAAGCCGGGCTACGGCAACATCACCTCACCCACCCTCGTCAAGGAGATCCCATGAGCAAGACAGTCATCCTGTACGGAACCGAGTCCGGCAACGCCGAAATGGTCGCCGACGACCTCCTCGACGAACTCGGAGACGGCCGCGAGGCGGAATCGATCGACATGTCCGACTTCGACGTCGCTCACTTCGATGCCGCGAACTTCTACATCATCGTGTGCTCCACGCACGGCGACGGCGAGCTTCCGAGCAGCGCGCGGCCCTTCGGCGAAGCCCTGGATCTCGAGGCGCCGGACCTGTCCGGCATCCGATACTCGGTCTTCGGACTGGGCGACTCGAGCTACGAGACCTACAGCCACGGGAGCGAGATAATCGATGAGAAGTTGACCGTGCTCGGGGCGACGCGGGTCGGCGTCTACGGACGCCACGACGCGAGTGACGGATCGCTGCCAAACGACGAGGCCCTCGAGTGGCTGCGGGGGGTGCTCGAACCGGCCTGACAGCGTCCCGATTTGGGGGCGATATTTCCGGGCGAATGCAGTATGTTATGACAAACAAACATATGCACTCAACGGAGACCTGCACATGAAACTAGGCGTCTACACGGCCGTCCTGCACGACCGCGACCTTCCCGATGCGCTCGACGTGATCGCCGGACTCGGCCTCAACGGGGCAGAGATCAATTCCGGGGGATTCCTGCCGCCCCGGCACCTGCCCATCCAGGACGTGATGAGCAGCGACGTGAAGCGCGACGAGTACCTCGCCGAGTTCTCCGAGCGTGGCATCACCCTCACCGCCCTCAACTGCAATGGGAATCCGCTGCACCCCGATCCGGCGGTGACCCACCGGGACGACGTGTTCGAGGCCATCCGCATCGCCGCTCGCCTCGGGGTGAACCGGGTCATCACGATGTCGGGTTCCCCGTCGAACCAGCCCGGCGGCATCCGGCCGGCCTGGGTGGTCAACCCGTGGAACAGCGTCGACTCCGACTCGCTCGACTACCAGTGGAACGACGTCGCCGTGCCGTTCTGGCGCCGGGTCGACGAACTCGCGACCGACCTCGGCGTGAAGGTCGGCATCGAGATGCACCCGCAGAACCTGGTGTTCAACCCCTCGACCCTGATGCGGCTCGTGGAGCGGACAGACGCGACGAGCGTGGGAGCCGAGATGGACCCATCGCACCTGTTTTGGCAGCAGATCGACCCGATCGTCGCCCTCGAGTACCTGGGCGACCTGGTCTACACGGCCGCGGCGAAAGACATCCGCATCAACGACGCCGTCAAGATCCACGGCGTGCTCGACGATCGCTTTCGCCGCGTCGACCCGAGCGAGAATCCGCTCCCGCTCGGCGGCGGCTACGCGCTCAACGAGTGGCCGAAAGACTCGGCGTGGGACTTCGTGGCCGTAGGGCTCGGGCACGACCAGGACTTCTGGGACCGATTCGTCTCGACTCTCTCGCGCACCGCTCCACTCACCGATCTCGCCATCGAACACGAGGATGCCTCCCTCGGCCGCATCGAGGGTCTCGAGGTCGCGGCGACGACTCTCACCGCCGCGCTCGCAAAACTCGGTGACTCTTCGGAATTGCGGGTTGCGGAGAGCGCACCGCGACCATAGAGTCGTATTGTTCATATGTCCTGACATTGTTACGCGGCCCGCTCGGCGCGAAGACACCTCGTCCTCCAGAAAGTTGTACAGCGAAGTATGACCTCCTCAACTCCCGCTCCCTTCGACGTGATCACCATCGGCCGCGTCGGCGTCGACATCTATCCGCTACAGGATGGCCACCTCGAAGACGTATCCACCTTCCGCAAGTACCTCGGAGGCAGCGCGACCAACGTCGCCGTCGCCGCCGCCCGACACGGTCTGAAATCGGCGGTCATCACCCGCACCGGTAACGACCCATTCGGCAACTACATCCATCGCGAACTCCTCCGACTGGACGTGAGCGACCAGTTCGTGTCGGGCGTCGAGGGGCTGCAGACGCCGGTGGTGTTCTGTGAACTGTTCCCGCCGGACGACTTCCCGCTCTACTTCTACCGCGAGCCGAAGGCCCCCGACTTGGTGATCAACGCCTCGGAGCTCGACCTCGAGGCGATCCGCACCGCGCGCATCTACTGGTCCACCGTGACCGGGCTGTCAGAAGAGCCGAGCCGCAGCGCACACCACGCCGCATGGGATGCCCGCGGCCGGGCGCCGCTAACCATCCTCGACCTGGACTACCGTCCCATGTTCTGGGAATCACCGGAACTCGCGACCGCCGAGGTCGCCAAGGCCCTAGGCAAGGTCACGGTCGCCGTCGGCAACCGTGAGGAGTGCGAGGTGGCCGTGGGGGAGACCGACCCGCACCGCGCCGCCGACGCCTTGCTTGAGCGCGGAATCGAACTCGCGATCGTGAAGCAGGGCCCGAAGGGCGTGCTCGCCAAGACACGCGACCAGACGGTCGAGGTTCCCCCCTACTTCGTGGATGTTGTCAACGGCCTCGGCGCGGGCGACAGCTTCGGCGGCGCCCTCTGCTACGGACTGTTGCAGGATTGGCCGCTCGAACACATCCTGCGCTTCGCCAACGTCGCCGGCGCCATCGTCGCCGGCCGTCGCGAGTGTTCCACCGCAATGCCAACCAGCGCCGAGGTTGACGAGATTCTGGAGGGAATCGTCTCATGAGCACACTCGATTTCGCCGGCCTGCGCGAGACCCGCGCCGCCCGTCCCGGGCGCATCGCCGAGATCTTCGCGGGCCGCACCCGCCGCGAACTGATCAAAGACGACGGACGACTCTTCATCGTCGCCGCCGACCATCCGGCCCGCGGTGCCCTCGGCGTCGGCGCGAACGGGAGTGCGATGGCTGACCGGTACGCGCT
>JANMBI010000231.1:0-10805 GCA_031360325.1 Frigoribacterium sp.
TCTCCGACACGCCGCAGGACCGATTTCTGCGTCGAGAATGGCGTGGGCGCCGCACTCGGCCACCGCCACCAGGCGGGCCTGGGGAAACGCGGCACGCTCACCCCGACTGGAGGCCGGGCGCCCGAAAAGTCGATATTCGCCGACGTGTCAGCCAAATCCAGACAAGTCCCATCGATCGCCACCAACCGTCGCCCGGCCAGCAACGAACCCGGTGTTTCCAGCCCGGCCAGCGGGGCCGCCACCCGGGCGAAAACGTCCTCGAAAGAGCCTTCCGAGTGCAACGCCATCCCAATGGAGAAGTACGCCATCACTCGCGCCGGCAACGACCGATGTCGCTGCTCCGTGCGCCCGCCACCAGCGATCACCCGACCAACAACATCCGCAGGAAACACCCGCGTCAGGAAGCCGACCGACACCAAATCCGACAACCGACGGTCAGAAACCGCCTTCACCGAAGCCACCCGGCACGCCACCACCGCTGCAGCCCTCACAACCCACCTCCACCAACTCCGTCGATGACACCGAAAAAGCCAAATGTCTTGACCTGACAACGAGAGCCGGTTAAGAGAGCGACTCAACCGCGAGATCCGCCGACGCACCGGCGTCGTCGGGATCTTTCCCGACCGCACAGCCCTCATCCGCCTCGTCGGCGCCGTCCTCGCCGAGCACTCCCTATCGGCTGATGCCGACGGGGCCCCCTCCGAATGGATCGAAGGCCGCCGATACCTTGGCCTCGACGTCCTAAGCCGCTCCCGCCTGACCCTCGTCACCGACAAAACGAAGGAGGAACCCACCACCGAACTCGGCGCACTCAGCGCCTAAATTTCAAGAATCACGCGGCAACCACGAAACACCACTCAAATGGACTTGACCGTCCACACCATTCCGGCTTGACGCAGTCTCACCGCCAGACTAGCCAGCCACCGAACTCCGCTAACGACACCCGTTCGATCCATCCACATTGGCGCGCCTGAATTCACTCAGGCGCGCCATTTCTGCGTTCTGGGTAGACCAGAATCGCTGAAGACATCGCCGGTGGGGCTATTTCGAGCAACAAAAATGGGCCGGACAACCTCCACGAGATTGCCGCGACCCATTTTCTGAACATGTACCCCAGAATTTTCCGAAGTACTCGGTGTGGGTGATTCGGAAAATACAAAAGGCCTGATCAGAGGGGTCGGATTTCGAAGGGTGAAAAAGTCATTCCACCGAGAAACTCCGAAAATTCCAGTGAGGCGCCCGCACCCCAATGAATACGGGGGCTGAATATCGATTCGTGCCGCCTCTCGGTCGCCACGAAATTGCCCCTATTACGGGCGGCTAATCCAAGTGCGCAGACAGCTCGGTGAAACCATCGATGGAGAGGTTCACGTCATCGAGATCGAGAGTGTCAAGGTCTTCCATGAGGTACACGGTCAGATACGGGTACGGAATCGGTCGACCCGCAGCATCGAATACAGGAACTCGGTAGCGGAATCGACGGTCGGCGAGCCTCCGATAGGTGAACTCCGCGACTACTTCAGTGAGGGGCCATGCTTTCTCAACTCGGACGGATAGGTCTCTGTAGTCGCTGCGAACCCTATGGACCTTGTCGTCGACGTCCAGCCACACCAAATTGGGTTCGGCCAGCCCAACCAGCTGTATGCGCACTGCCTCGATCGACGCGCTCATAGTCTCGTCGTCGAGCTTTCTGAGCGCCCACTGGGCGCCTTCGACTCCCGCGAGCGAATACGACGGTGGCACGGAGTCGAGGTCATCGTCGTCCTCATCCCAGTCGTCCCATCGGCTGGTGGGGATCTTCGTTGACGGGTAATCGGTGACACGGATCTCCTGGGGAAGACCAGCGGAGACGTCCACATCGATCGTCTCTTGCTGATACTCGTACCAGCCAGAATCTCCGCCAGGATCGACGGCAACGATGGGGCCGGTGCGGTGGTACGTCAGTCTCAGCCCGCCGTCGACCATCTCGACATCGGACACGATCCGATCGACACCCATAACGTCATGGACCGAGGGTCCGCGCCTGACAAGCTGCACGGGACCGGTCTCCGCGGGCGTCAACGTCGATGACACGACATCGGCAATGCCGTCGGAGTCTCGCGAGCTCAGATCGATGCCTCGCGACTCGAACGGGACTGACTCGTAGGAGCCCGAATTGTGCAGCGGACCGAAATCGGCGTCGATTTCATGGGGGATCGAAGCCGGCAGATCTTCCCATTCTTCGAGTGGTGCGTCACGCGCGTGAAGAAGAAGCTCCGGGTCTGCCTCCAGCCCGGTGTCATCATCCTCTGAAGCGTCGTTGATAACAGGGATGGGTTGATCCGTCAGCCAAACGCCCAGGTCGTCAGCTCCTATCGGAATGAGATGGCCCAATTCGACGGATTTCCATGTGCCGTCACCACCGATTCGTACCGCGGTTGACGAGTACGTTCCGGCGCTCTCGAACGACTCCAACTCGCGATAGACAACCCACGCGAAGTTCGGCGCGCGGAACACCTGTGAAGGGCCGAATGTCGGGGGCAAAGGTGCTTCCGGCCAAGTGATGTAGGACGGGGCAAATCGCGACAATACCAGGGCGGCAACCGGGCGCAGTCTGTCCACAAAGAGCTCAGCATCGCCAAGGGGGACTGGGGGATGCGAATTGAGTAAGTCGTTGTCGTCTTCGGGGACCATGACGGAAGTTTATGAGGAGGGGAGGACCGGTGAGCTAGGTGACTTGACACGTCACGATGACAATCGAGCCATCAGAAATCCCGTCACCGCTTAGTTCCTGAATAGAATTCGGTTTATGAAGCCCGACAGGAATAGCAACCCGAGTCGTCCGATGCCTCGTCGACCGAAGGCACACGTAAACGAAGAAGGGGTTGCTGTCGGTTGAGTTGACTCTTTGACGCTCCGAACCCAAAACGGGTAGTGAGCTGCCCTCCGGGCTCACCCCTGGTCGTTTTGAATCGTGAAGTTCATCGTCGTCCCATCGTTGTCGATCGAGTCGTCGTTGTTCACGCGCAGGTGGCTCCACGAGATCCACGCGTCTTTGCCGACGTTCGTGCCGCCGTGGATGGTGGCCTCGACCTCGTCGTCGATCTCGCTGGCCGCCCACGAGACAGTGACGCTGAGGTCGGCGTTGAGGTCGATATCGAATCCGATGCCGCCGTGCGGAGTGTCGCCGCCGCCGAAGTCGAGGTGGCCGTGGGACCAGAAGGGGTGCACTTTGGCTGACTTGGACTCGTTCCAGACGTGGTCGCCGTGTGCGAAGACGGAACTCCAGTCGGTGTCCATGTCGACAGTGATCGTGACCGTGCGCTGAACTTCGGGAGGCGGTTGAAGTGGGATGCTAACATCCGTCGAACTGCCGGCGGTAATCGTGACTTTGACCGAGTTCGAGTTCCAGTGGCCGGCGATGTTGAGGCCCGCCGACACGGTGTAGTCGCCAGCAGGGACCCCGGTGAAGGAGAAGCGGCCGTCAGCACCCACGACTACATCCTGCTGGCCGCTACCGAGGAGGGACACGTTCGCGCCGGTCACGTCAGCGTTGGCGATGACCGTGCCGGTGAGGTCGCCCTTGGTGGGCACGAGCTTCCAGCGGTAGATCGGCACTTGGGCGTAGGTGCCGGGGAGGTAGAAGAACTCCTCGATCGCTCCGTAGGCCGATTTGAAGCTGCCTTGGCCGTAGCCGTTCGGGGAATCCCAGAACATCAGATTGTCGGGGCTGATGGCGTTCGCGTCCCCTGTCGACTTCCAGGCGTCCGAGTCACCGGAGCCGCCGTTGCCGATATCGGTCCAGTCGGAGGCGAAGGCGTTGCACAGCTGGTTGGCCACGTCGTCCGGGGCACCTGTGAACAGTTGGCCCCAGAAGCCGGCCTGGTTGTACACCTGGTCGAAGACGTGCTGGTACAACCATTTGGCGGCACCCTGGCGGTTGGCGGCCGAGTAGAGGTAGAGGCCGTCCAGGGTGTCAACGTTAACGTGCGCGCCGTGAACCTCGTCGGTCGGCTCAAGGTCGGTGAGCTTGGTGATCTTGCCTGGGCCCTCCACCTTAACGCCGGCGTGCTGGGCGGCCAGCCAAATGAAGGATGCGCACTGCGTGGCGACTGTCCCGATAGCCCAGCCCGAGTCCGGGCCGGCCACACCCTCCGGGCCAAGGGCGATCTCGGGGCGCGTGTAGCAGTAGAAGCGGTAGTGGGAGTCGATCTTGAGAGCCTCATCCGCGATGCGGTGAAGGGTACGCCGCACATCCGCCGTCTCGCTGAAGGGCGGCGGCTTCACCACCACCGGAGGCATGATCGTGCTCGAATCGCTCAGGTCGGGAGCGAAACTGAACTCGGCGATCTTGTAGGGGCCGGTATCGGGGGAGGTGACCCACTCGCCGTGGTACGCATTGTCGATCGACTGGGTGAGAGAACCAGGCCACAAATACTTGAGCGCGGTCGGGTCGAAACCGTCAGTGCCCTTGTTGCCGAGAAAGCTGCCGGCGAGATGGTCTTTGAGCCAGTCCTCGGAGCCGGTCGAGTGGCGCAGCTCGATGTGGTTCTTCGTCATGATGCCGCAGTGCGAGTAGTACTGGGGCGGCTGCACCTGGCGAAGCAGTTGTCCGACCACGCCGGGACCACCCGGATCCAGCAGGAGGTCACCCTTCTTGGCGTTCAGGATGCGTCCGGGCACGAACCGCCACTCGATCTCGCTGGTCAGCTGGCAGACCATGCCGTCGGGGAGACCGTCCGGCATGTTGTCGGGGTCGCACTCCTCGCCGACCACGGGCCGCACCGAGTCGAACAACGAATGGAGGTCGACGGGGGAGATATCGGGGGAGACGAGCTTCGTCAGGTCCTCGGCCAGCGACGGCCCGCTCAGGGTGAACGCGCCGAGGTGGGCCAGTGACACGGCCGATCCCTCGAAGGTAGCCGTCGCCGCATCCGTCGTGCGCCTCGGCAGCGGGGCGGGAGGCGGTGGCACGGCCCCCGACAGTCGCTCGGTGACGGCGGACTGCCTCACCGGCTCCCGCAAATCGTTCAGCGTTAACACCGAAGCGGCGGCGGAGGTGGATGCGGTGAGCTTGGCCGCGTATCCGAGCGCCTTGGCCGAGCCGCGTGAGACGAAGCTACTCCAGGCCATCGGTAACTTGACCTCGATGTAGGCGCTGGCGACCGCCGGAAGGTCGGAGCACATTCCCCGCCCCGCGAGGTGCACGGCGATGCCAAAGATATCACCGCTGAACATAGACTCGGGGAAGAGCCGGGTGACGGTCACCGTCGACAGGGCGGGAACGCGGACGTCGACACCGATCGACTGCGCCGCCGCCGAGGATCGTGCAAGCAGTCGCGCCGCACGCTCAGAGCCGTACTCGTGGGGGTCGGAGGGCGCGAGATCCGACGCATCCGCCCGCAGCCATTCCCACTTCTCCTGCGCAAACAGGAGGTCCTCATCTTCGGGGTTCGTAATCGTGAACGAACAGATCACCTCGCGGGGCAGAAACATGATCGCGGGGATGAACGCCGGGTGGTTCACGGCAACGCGGGGTGCCAGGATGCCTTTGAGCGACTTGTTGAGGGCGTACGTATTGAACACCGAGATGGTCCGCCGGCCTACGGTCGAAGTCTGGTCGGTGAAGTGCGCGGTGACCTCGACGTCGAAGCAGGTGTACAGCTCGTCGCGGGCCAGCACATCCGTGTAGTCGTGTTCAATCGTGCCCGCCTCGCTGTACCCGCTCGTTCCGTCGCCGAACGACCAATCGTAGAAGGCGATCTCGCCTCGAAGCTTGTCGCTGCCGGGCAGCGAGAATACGATCAACCGAGCCCGATAGCGGTCCTGCGTGGCCCACACGATGGGGATCGGTTGCGCACCCGCTTTGGCCTCCGCGACCGTGACACGTTCGGCCAGCTGCTCGATCTCGCCGTCGAACAGAGCGGTCACGATGATGTTGTACGTTCCTGGATTGCGGAACTGTACCCACTGCCGGGCACCGTAAATCCCGTTGACAGTGATATCGGTTCGCGGGTCGGCCGGTTTGATCTGAACGTGCACACTCTCACCGACGGCAATGCGTCGACGCGAGAACTTCGCCTGATCGATCAGGGCGCCCATGATGTCTCCCTCCGCAGCGGACACGCCGAGCGACCTCGGTGTGGTGTGCCGGAGCGTGGAGTGGACGATCGCGCGGGGCGGCGACGCGATGCCGATCATCCTCCTGTCCGGGCTCTCGTGTAAAGAGGCGGGGGCGGCATCGATAGCATTCCATCGGCGCAGACGGTGGGTGCGCTCCATGCCAGGACTTCGACCTGGAGTCACTGCCTCGACTGCCTCCACTGCCGCCGTTTCGTGTTCAGAACTCGACAGCACGCACGAGCTCGTCAGAGACCGAGCTCCAGTGCTTGCGGACTCAACCAGGTCGGCCTGAAGGTGGGCGATAGCCGGGTCTCTGGCGGCTCTGCGCCGAGCAGCGGCTCTGGTCGGTGTTTCCGAAGAAACGGGGCCTCACGCGCAAGGCCGGGCCGCCCGTGCACGACGACCTCAACGAGCGGGACTTCACCGCGACACGCCCGAACCACCTGCGGCTGAGAACCTGCGCAAGGTAGCCGGCTTCCATAAGAAGCAGCTCAGTACTGCGAACCTGAACGCAAAGAACAGCCGGTTCTCGGGGAGCTACCGGCAGTCGACGCCGCCGTTGCCCTCAGACGGGACAATCCGGCGTGCCTGAAAGCCTTCGGGCACGCCGTCTCTTCGCTAACGGGTCATCACGCCAATCGACAAAGGGCTCGAAACACCTCGTCCCGGGATAGAAAATGGGCCGGACAACCTCCACGAGATTGCCGCGACCCATATTCTGAACGAGTACCGGGCAATTGCCCGAACTACACACTGTGCGCGAAGGGGGACTTGAACTGTTCCGTTCCCCTTCGCGTGCGGAATCACGAATCGGCATTCTGGCGCGCAATCAAAGGGAAGTCGGCGGGTCAACCCGTGGACGACTGCATCGAGATACCCGCACCTACACAGCGCTTAGCACCTGAGTTAGCACTTTTCGCAATGCTGATCTGCCTGGCTAAGCGGCGAGCAGCGCGCCTGAACGGTGGTTGCCATCGGGGTAGTTCCGACTGAGGCCACCTGTTGCGTATGGCGTACCTGAGCGCGAATTCCTTACGGGGCACCTATGCGGGCATCTTTGAGTGCCGAGAGGGCTCGATGTCAGTAGCGGCGAGGGAGTGCCCGCAGGAGGTCGGCTACTGGACCGCTTGGAACCAGAACGGTCAGAGGGCGGCCCGGCGGTGCAACGGATTCCGCCACAACAGCCGAGAGCAATGTGGTCCCGACAGCTCGCTCCTTCTCAACTTCGGTACACCCGCGGGTTGCCATCAGATGCACCGCAGCGAGTATCCGCACTCTGGGCGGCGAAGGGCGCGTTTCGGACCGTCGCCACAGCTCGGACCTCGATTGATTTTCAGTAGACACCCCCAAAAGTGGGGGCGAACCACACAACGACCTTCACCTACACTGCGGACTCAAAGGTTGCCAAGCAAACCTCGCCGAACGGCCTCGCCCAGACAAATACCTACGACTCCGACGACCGACCCACTTTAATGACGGCCGCGTCCTCGTCGAAAACCATCGCAAAATACACCTACGGGTACGACAGCGCCGGACAGATGACCTCGGACAAGACCGTTGACCCGAGCACGACTAGCAGCGGCGTCGCGCACACCTACACCTACGACACGCTGTCGCAGCTGGCGTCGGCCACCGCAACAGAAACGACGTCCACGTACACTGCCACGGCGGCCGGGGTGCTGTCCAAGCTTCCTGCCGGCACCCTCGCCACCAACAGCGCGCAGCAACTGACCAAACTCACCCCAACGAGCGGCTCAGCCACCACATACACCTACGACAACAACGGCGCCCGCCTCGGATCAACGGTCGGCACGACCACCACCGCCTACACCTGGGCCGCAAACGGTTCGCTCGCCACCGTCACGTTGCCAAGCTCCGGTGGCACCATCAGCTACAGCAGTGATGGCGACGGGCTCCGTCAGACACGGAAGCTCGGGACAACAACAACGAAATATCTCTGGTCCCACCTCGCAAACCTGCCGATGCTCCTCGACGACGGCACGAACAGCTACATCTACGGTCCAGCCGGTCAGGTCATCGAACAGATCATCGACACCAGCCACACCGTGCAATACCTCTTCCACGACCTCCTAGGCAGCATTCGCCTCATCACGAGCAGCACCGGGGCAACCGCAGGCACCTACACCTACGACGCCTATGGCAAGCAGACTGGGCACACTGGAACCTCCACCAGCGGCCTCGGATACACCGGCAACCTCATCGACGCCAGCACCGGCCTGCTCTACCTGAGGGCCCGCGACTACGACCCAGCCACCGGACAATTTCTAGCCTCCGACCCGGCCTTCAATCTCAGCCAAGAAACTTATGCCTACGCCAACAATGACCCGCTTCTTATCGTCGACCTCACAGGAATGTGGGACGGATGGGACACCCTTGGGGCGATCGGTCTTGGCATCGGAGTACTCGCGTTGGCTGCGACCGGAGTGGGGGCGCTGGTGGAGCTCTCGGTTGGCGCTAGCTTTACGCTTTCGCTTGGAATCGACGCAGCAGCGGCCGTCGGCACCGTGGCAGATGGCGCGGCGTGCGCAGCGGGATCTGGCGTCGGCTGCATCGGCCTGGCATTCAACGGAGTCGCCCTGGCGGGATCCCTCGGTTCGACGTACGCCTTGGTCAACGGGCAGATAGCCATCGCCGAAGGGCTCGCGGGCGTATCGGCGATTCCCGCCTTTGGGGGTGTTCTCGGAGATGGCATTGGCCTATATCGTCAGATCCAACAGGAAATTCGAGCTGGTCACATAGAAGGGTCTCCGTGTGGCACAGCCTTCTGAGTCATCGCATGAGCGGGCTCCTCGACAGTGGACGCCGGTGCTGGGTTACCGCTATGCCGAATTGAGAGCAGTGGCTCTCCGTTCTACTCTGCGCGGTTATTTGGGTGCACTGCTGATCGTGCCGATCCTCGTGATCCTCCCGTTTGTCACTGGAAACCCCTTTGTGGTCCTCGTGGTGGGAGGAATACTCGTGGTCGCGTCCGTTGTGTGGCTGGCGTTGGGGTTGTTGCCAATGTATCGAGTCGCGAACAGCTTTGCCACCGAACTTCGCGACGCCGGAATCACAATGAATCACGTCCCTGCGCTCAACAGTGTCGAGATATTTAATCGATGGTTGGCAAAGAACAACCTATCGGGGGATCAGACTGCCGCTATCTGCGATCGCCCATCCCGTCCTACCAAAGGCGAATGAAGCGCCCCAGGTTTGATGCCGCATTCTTTTGAGTTGGCTGGCCACCAACACCGCGCAGCAACTGACCAAGCTCACCCCCGCTAGCGGCACCGTCACCAACTACACGTACGACAGCAACGGCGATCGTATCGGATCATCAGCTGGCACATCCACCACCGCTTACACCTGGGCCGCGAACGGCTCGCTCGCCAGCGCGCAGATGCAAACGCAGATCAGGGGCAGCATCGATCCGCACGCCGTGCAACTACCACCCTGCCATCCCGTAGACATCACAGAACATGTACTCGCTGCGCTCCGATCTGCGCAAACCACACCAAATCTCAACTGAAGCCTAGATAGTCGGCAGACCTGGCAGACGTGACGGAGGGCGGTCATCGACCACCCTCCGTTTCCCGGCACATCAAAACGGGATTCGGACGATGTCAGTTCCGGTAGTCGTTCCGCGTGCAGGCGAGTCGGTTGAGCGCAGGTGTTGACGCCGACCGAAAATAGGGCCAGTTCTCGGTGGCCTCCTGTGACTGTCTACCCTTGAGGCGACGCCGCGCGGTAGCTTTAGGAAACTGGAGGAGCTTGACGATGACCGAACAGGATTCAATGGCCATTGTTGCGACCGTGCCGAAGACAAACCGACTCTCGATCGCAGCATTGGTATTGGCCGCCGCGGCAGTAGTCGGGATGGTACTGGTCGGTGCTTTGGCGATCGCCATCTTTACCGTGGGGGCCGGGCATCTGGCACTTCAGCAGATCTCCAAGCGAGGCGAGCGCGGAAGAACACTGGCCGTGGTGGGCCTGCTGATTGGGTACGGCATCGGGCTGTACGCGATTCTCAATTCGATCTACTTTTGGATCGTTTTCGCCCCGCAAAGTCATTGAGTGTGCCCGCCCGCCACGAGTTGCTGCGTAGACCCCAAACTCTTCTGCGGCGGCTCGAAGGCTGGCGGCGGATTCCGTGCCCGTCAACGCCGATCGTTGGTCGCGGCGTTCGGTAGTGGACGGTTCAGTCGTGCTCACACCCATCGTCAAGGGAGCGGGCCGGCTGGGCCCAAGCCTGTCCCCCTGTAGAGGGGACCGGGTCGCCCCACACCAAGCACCTCTCAACGCCGGCCCTTGGGATTCTCAGGCCGGATGAGACCGAGAGCGCCGCGGGATCGGGTTGGGATGCTTCATGCACGTGCTCGGAAGGCAAGTGACATCTCCGGGTCTGCCGGAACTAGGACCTACCTCACATTTCCGCCATGAATGGGCCCCCCGGTTTTAGGGTACTTCGCCTGTCGCATTTGACGGCCGAGGGTGGCGCGGGACAGCGACTGCATCGGCTGGTGGCGAAGCTCCACATGTCGGGTTTCTGGTGACGGGATCGTCTGTCGACGGCGCTCGAATCTTGGACGCTTTCGGCGTTTGAAAAGTGAACGGTTGCGGGCAGTCTAGTTTGGGGTTTCGCCCGTGGTGGTCCTGATGCTGGGGAGACTATCGATGCCTCGGCCGCGGAGCCGGTAGCTGGC
>JANMBI010000251.1:0-2389 GCA_031360325.1 Frigoribacterium sp.
GAGGGTGAACGTCATGACTCCATTCTCCCACCCCGACCCCCTAAAGTCCACCACAATATGCCATCTGACCAGGGATTTATCTGCTTTCGCGTGGGGACAACTGCGGCATGGAGACCCCTGTGGAGGAGAGGACAAGGTCGGAGTCTGCAGACGGACAAAGGGCGCGCCAATCGGGCCGAAGCGAGCCGAGACGGGCAGAAACGGGCCGGCTCGACAACCGCGACTACCCTGCCGAACCGGGAACCTCACCAGCCGAACTGAACCGGGAACCTCACCAGATGAAATCACGGTGGCAGCGATCTCCATGGGAATCCAAGGCATGGGCGGGAAGGGGGCACGATGGGCATTGACGAAGAAAACGTAGGCAGATCCGCAATCTGGCCATCCGCTCCCTGCTCGAGCGCGGAGCGCGACTTCGACCCCTCGAGATTCGTACCGCTCGTGCCGAGCGGGGACTGCTCGTTCGCCCGATCGTCGCGGGCCTTGCCGCCCGAGCAGAGTCCACCCGACCAGAGGCCAGGCGCGCAGGGGCCGGGCGCGCAGACGCCACCCGAGCGGAGGCCAGTCGAGAACACGCCAGGCGCGCAGAGGCCAGGCGCGTGGAAGCGGGTCGAACCCACGGTTGGCGAGCCCATGATCGAAACGACTCGGGACGACCCATATTCACCTTCGAAGAAATCAAACGAACTCTGCACCGCAGCAACCTGGTGAAGCCGATCGTTCAACGGCCAATCCCGCATCCGCGGTGCTGCCGGTACGGGCAAGACCGTTGTCGGGCTGCATCGCGGCCTATATCGCCCGCACCCGGTCCGGCACGGTGCTCGTCACCACGTTCGGGCGCACGCTTCCGGCCGCGCTGTCGTCTCTGATGCAGCGGATGGCGCCAGAGCTGGTCGATCGCATCGAATTTTCCGGCATCCACGCGTTTGCCCTCTCGCTCGTGCGTGACCGCGGCGTCCGACGTGCGCCTATGGGCTGGTTCCCGAGTGTGAAGCGTGGATCCGGCTCTCGGCCTCGACACGGTCGTTAGCGCGACCTACCCGACCACCGGCCTCGCTCCGCCGACCCGCCGTCATTAGTAGGCTTCCCCCATGCTCTCAGGGCGAACCCGACGACTTCTCGCTCTTGTGGGCGTGGCGTATGTCGCGGCGTGCCTGGTGATCGGATTCTGGCCGTCTCGCGTCGACGCGCCCATCGACGGTTCGCTCGGACGGGTGCTCGCGTATCTGCACTCCACCGGGATCCCGGATGTCGTTGACTACCGCTTAATCGAACGCGGAGCCAACGTGCTGCTGTTCGTGCCGTTGGGGGCGCTGGCGGCGGCCCAGTTGAGCCGGCGGCACTGGTGGATCGCGCTGGTCGCGGGTATCGCGCTCTCGGGGTTCATCGAACTCGGCCAGGCGCTACTGCTGCCGGGGCGGCATGCGAGTTGGAGCGACACTCTCGCGAATTCGGTGGGGGTGGCGATTGGGGTGGGGATCATGATGCTCCTTCGACGGCGCACCCGCGGCGGCGCCAGCCGGTGAAGCGCTCGAGCATGACGAGCCCACGGCTCGGAGTCGGTCATGAGGGATTTGTACGGCGGTGGTCTCGACACGGTCGCTAGACGACCTACTCGACCAGCGGGGGTCTCGACTGCCAGCGCTTGATCAGCGGATCGGCAGCGCGTTGGGCAAGTCGCGCCACGCGCCATCCGCGGTCCACGCCGTGGCGCCGATCCGATGCATCAGGGCCAGAAACAGCCGGCCGGCCAAGGAGAGCGTGGAACCCGCGACCCGGAGCACTGCCTCATCCTCGGCAGACGCCTTCGTGACCGGCTCGACAGAGTTCGTAGCTGAGCCGCAACTCTCGAGAAATAGCCCAGTCCGAGCCCGACGCACGCACCCTTTATGCCACCTAGGACCAGTTCGCCGCGCTTCGCCCGCCCCCGGCCATCAGGCGCTTCCTCACCACATCGCTGCCCGATTCTCGGCGGAGGTACGCGATCAGTGCGGCGGAGTCAACGACGTCCACGCGTGATCGTCACGGGGAGCAGATGAGCGTCGTTCTTCGAGAAGCCGGGCGACGAGATCCCCACCGGCGAGCCGCTTCCCCACAATCGAACCCGGCTCGTCGCGTGACGCGACAACCACACCGGTCGCAGTCCTCATTCCCACGAGAACTGTGCCCTCCGGCCAGCCGCGATGCCGTCGAAGTCGGTTAGGCAGCACACGACCCTGCCTCGGTCACCCACGACAAGCGTGCGTACCACCCGTGGGTTGACCGCACCACTTCACGTCCGATTGACGGAGTCATCGCGGGGCCCTCGGTCCCTCGAACGCCCACTCGGGCAAGTAGCTGGCGCGCGTCATCGAATCGAGCAGTTGCGCCATCGAATAGCTGGGCGCGA
>JANMBI010000252.1:0-2211 GCA_031360325.1 Frigoribacterium sp.
GAGACCGCTCGTGACCTTTCCGAAGACCGTGTACCCGCCGGTGGAGGTGTCGAGAGTGGTATCGGCGAAGGTGATGAAGAATTGGCTGCTCTGAGAGTATGTCCCCGCCCCGCGGGCCATCGCGATGGTGCCGGCCGGGTAAACCCCTCCGGCGGGCACATTCTCCGGGGGGCCGAAGTCGAAGCCGACATCGCCGGATCCCTTGCCGTCCGCCGAACCGCACTGGACGAGTTTGGCCGATGCGGAGTCCACCAGCCGGTGGCAGGTCGCGCCCGTCGTGGTGTAGAAGCCCTTCTTGGCGAGGGCGATGAAGACCGATGTCGCCTGCGGGGCCTTGGCGCCGTCGAGCGAGATACCGAGCTTCACCGCGTTGAGTGTGAGCTCTCCCGTCCAGGTGCGGCCCTCCGCGATGGAGGCGGCGGGAACCGTCCCGACGTTCTTCCCCGCCGCGGGGGAACCCGATGGGCTGGGCGAAGTGCTCGGTGTGGCACTCGGGTGGGGCAGGCCCGGTCCGGAAGTGAAGTAGAAGACCTGGGTGACGGTGACGAGCGCAGCGATCACGACCATGCCGACGATCGCGGTGATGTTGTCACGGCGACGGCGGTTCACCTGATGCGTGTGCACCGCCTGGTGGGCGTTGTAGCGCCGCAGACGGTCCCTTGCCTCCCGCGCGTCTCGCTCCGCGTTCTTGCTCGCTGCCACGGCTGGTCCTTCGGGATCGGTGCCGCAGTGGCGGCAGGGTCTGTCCTCGTGCACTGTATCGGACCCGCATTGGCGGTCAGCGGCGCGAACTAGCATTGTCTGCATGGTGGATGCCCGGATCGGACTTCGCGCCGGTGCGACCCCCCTCGCGGTGCGCATGCGGCCACGCAGTCTCGATGAGGTGGCTGGCCAGCGACACCTGCTCACCCCGGGCTCCCCGCTGGTTGGACTCGCTTCGGACAAGACGGGAGAGCAGGGAGCGACCTCGGTGATCCTCTGGGGGCCGCCCGGCACAGGGAAGACCACCCTCGCCCAGGCGATCGCTCACTCCTCCGGGCGCAAGTTCGTGGAGCTCTCCGCGGTCAACGCAGGCGTCAAGGATGTTCGCGAGGTGATGGAGCAGGCGATGTCGTCACGGGATCTCTACGGGGTCTCTACCGTGCTCTTTCTGGATGAGATTCATCGGTTCAGCAAGGCCCAGCAGGATGCCCTTCTCCCCGGGGTGGAAAACGGCTGGGTGATTCTCGTCGCCGCGACCACCGAGAATCCGTCGTTCTCGGTGATCTCTCCGCTGCTGTCCCGATCGCTTCTTCTCACTCTCGAGACGTTGAGCGATGAGGATCTCGGAGTTCTCGTCGACAGGGCCGTGGCGGATCCCCGCGGTCTCGCCGGCAAGGTCGAGCTGCAGGACGAGGCCAGGTCCCTCATCATCCGATTGGCGTCGGGCGATGCCCGGCGCGCTCTCACGGCGCTCGAAGCGGCCGCTCTCAGTGCGACATCGACGGCGGGAGAGGAGCGCCCGGTGGTCAGCGCAGACATCGTCGCCCTCGCGGTCGACCGCGCTCTGTTGCGTTACGACCGAAACGGTGACGAGCACTACGACGTGATCAGCGCCTTCATCAAGTCGATTCGAGGCTCGGATGTCGATGCGGCCCTGCATTACCTGGCCCGGATGATCGAGGCGGGGGAGGACCCGCGGTTCATCTCCCGGCGCGTGATGATCAGCGCGGCGGAGGACATCGGGATCGCCGACCCGCAGGCATTGCTCATTGCGGTCGCGGCCGCCGATGCGGTGCAGTATGTGGGGATGCCCGAGGGCCGCATCCCGCTCGCCGAAGCGGTGGTGTACCTCGCGACCGCACCGAAGTCCAACGCCTCTTACCTTGCCCTTGACGCCGCAATCGCGGACGTGCGAGCCGGCCGGATCGGCCGGGTTCCCGCGCATCTGCGCGACGCTCACTATGCGGGAGCGAAGAAGCTGGGGCACGGAGCCGGCTACCGGTACCCCCACGATTCCGAGCTCGGGGTGGTGCAACAGCAATATCTGCCCGACGAGTTGCGCGATACGCGGTACTACACGCCGACCGAGCACGGACACGAACGTGAGGTCACGGCGCGGCTCGAGAAGCTGCGGAGGATCATTCGTGGGGAGTAACTCCGCTGCCCACCCGGCAACTGAAGCCGGAAGCCGCCTCCGCCGCCCCGAGTGACACACGCGCCCGAAAATTC
>JANMBI010000269.1:0-12612 GCA_031360325.1 Frigoribacterium sp.
GCATCCAGACCCGCACAATCGACCACGAGAGTGGCGAGCACGATCGCCGAAGAGGCGGGGGACACCGGCTCCCCGAGCGGAGCCGCGAGCACGATGCGGTCGGCCTCGATCCGTTCGCCGTCGACGAGGGTGACCGAGGAGGCACCGACGTGTGCGGCCGGGGAGGTCAGGCGCACCGTCACGCCGAATCGCGCGAGATCGCGCTCGAGTGCGGCGACGAGTTCGAACATCCCCCCGACGATGCCGGCCACCGCAGTTCCCGCCGGCGCCGCCGCACGGAGAGCGCGCACGGCGAGGGCGAGGGAACCGAGCTCCCGCATCGCGTCCCGCAGCCCCGGGGCAACGACATCGACGTCGAGTTCGTCCGGATGCCGGGAGTGGATGCCGAGGGCGACCGGCGCCACCAGTCGCTCGAGCACCCCGCGCCCCATTCGGCGGCGCACCAGCCGACCGAGGCTGCGCTCCTTCGAGCCGAGGAATCCGAACATCAGCGCGTCGAGTTGCGCCCGCATCGCCGCACCGAAGCCGACAACGTGGATCACGTCCCCCGCGAGCGGGGTGCCGGGGATGCCGAGCACTCCGGTCTTCGGAAGGGGGAAGGCCGTGCCATCGGCGGCCCGCAGCCAGGCGCCCTGCGGATCCGGCGACGCGATGCTCTCCTCCAGCCCGAGCTGGCGCGCCAGCGCGGCCACCGTGCCGAAACGGGTCGCAAAGCTCTCGGCTCCGGCATCGAGATCCACACCAGCCACCGTGTGCCGGGCGACCTTGCCGCCGAGGCGGTCGGAGGCCTCGATGAGCGTCACGCTCATTCCGCCGAGAACCAGATCGCGCGCCATCACGAGGCCCGCGATCCCACCGCCGACCACGATCGCGCTAGGCATCGAAAGCGGCCCGCTCATGAGCGAGCTGCACGATACGGGTCAACACCTCGGGATCGGTCTCCGGCGGCACCCCGTGGCCGAGATTCAGAACGTGGGATGGTGCCGCCCGCCCGCGGGCCAGCACGTCCCGCACGTGCGCCTCGAGTACCGGCCAGGGGGCGGCGAGCATGGCCGGGTTGAGGTTGCCCTGAAGCGGCACGACCGACCCCAACCGGGCGGACGCCTCGTCGAGGGGGATGCGGTCGTCGACTCCGATCACGTCCGCCCCTATCGCGTGCATCGACCGCAGCAATTCCCCGCTGCCCACCCCGAAGTGCACCACGGGGATGCCGAGGCTCTTGACGTGCGCGATCGCTTGCGCGGAGAACGGAGCGACCCGGCTCTCGTAGTCGGCCACGGAGAGCGATCCCACCCAGGAATCGAACAGCTGGGCGGCGCTCGCCCCGGCGAGCACCTGCGAGCGCAGAAAGGCGCCGGTGACGTCCGCCGCCCACCCGAGCAGGGCATCCCAGGTGGCCGGATCGGCGTGCATGAGGGTACGCGCCCGCAGGTGATCTTTGGAAGGGCCGCCCTCCACCAGGTACGCCGCCAGCGTGAACGGAGCACCGGCGAATCCGATCAGCGGTGTACTCCCCAGTTCGGCGACGACCCTTGCCACCCCTTCGGCGATGGGAGCAAGGGCTTCCGGGTCGAGGGGACGCAGGCTCGCGACATCCGCCGCCGTGCGGATGGGGGCGCCGAGCACCGGCCCCCGGCCCGGCACGATGTCAACATCCACGCCCGCGAGTTTGAGCGGAACGACGATGTCGCTGAAGAAGATTCCCGCGTCCACCCCGTGGCGACGCACCGGCTGGAGCGTGATCTCGCTCGACACTGCGGGGTCGAGGCAGGCGTCGAGCATGCCGCTTCCCGAGGCATCCTGCGCCTGGCGCAGTGCCCGGTACTCGGGAAGCGATCGCCCGGCTTGACGCATGAACCAGACGGGCGTGATGGATGAGCGCTCGCCACGATAGGCCCGGATGAGCGGAGATCCCGCCGTTCGGCCGTCGAGGAGAGGGTGGCTTGCTGGGAGATTCACGTGTTTAAGTATGGGCGAACGGGCTGGGAGTCGATGCGCGGCCGCATCGGCCCGGCCAGACGTAGGCTAGGGAGGTGCTTCTGTGTCTGACCGCCAACCATCGCAACGCGAGCTTCGACATCCTCGAGAAGCTCTCGATCGGTGCCCAAGAGGCGGCGAAGCGCCTGGTCGGCGAGAGCGCTTATGTTTCCGGCGCCGTGGTGCTCGCCACCTGCAATCGATTCGAGGCGTACCTCGAAATCGGCGATTCGTTCACCACCGCGACAGCAGAGGCCGTGGATGAGTCGGTGCGAGTGATCAGCGCGGCGAGCGGAATCACCGCCGATGACCTGCGCGAGACCGTCACAGTCCTGGGCGGCGACCGGGTCACCGAACACCTCTTCGCGGTGAGCGCCGGACTCGAGTCCGTGATCGTCGGCGAGGACGAGATCTCCGGCCAGGTTCGCCGGGCACTTGAGCAGGCCCGGCTGTCCGGAACGACGTCTCCCGGGCTCGAGCGGCTATTCCAGAAGGCGGCCAACACGTCACGCGAGGTGAAGAACCAGACAGCCATCGGGGGCGCCGGTCGCTCACTTGTGCGACTGGCCCTTGAACTCGCGTCCAGCCGGATCACCGATTGGACCACCACCCGCGTGCTCATCATCGGCACCGGGCAGTACGCCGCCACCTCCGTCGCGGCGGTTCGCGAGCGCGGCGCAACCGCCATCAGCGTGTTCTCACCATCGGGTCGGGCCGTCAGGTTCGCCCTCCGGCTCGACCTCACGGCGAGCACCGACCTCATCGACTCCCTCGGCGAAGCGGATGTCGTGATCACCTGCACGTCGACCGCTACCCCGGTCGTCGAAGCCGACCACTTCTCGTCGACGGCCCGCGGTACCGGGCGGCGCATCGTGATCGACCTCGGTCTGCCCCGCAATGTGCATCCCGATGTCGCCGAGGTCCCCGGCACGGTATTGCTGGACCTCGAGACCATCAGCCTGCACGCCCCCCTCGAGGAGCTCACGGCGACGAGCGATGCCCGGGCCCTCATCGCCGACGCGGCCACCGAATTCGCGGCCGCCACCGCGGAGCAGCAACTCACCCCGTCGGTCATCGCCCTGCGAACACACGTTTTCCGCCTTCTGGATGCCGAAATCGAGCGGGTGCATGCTCGCGGCGACGAGGACGCACGCATCGAGGCCGCGCTCCGCCACCTGGTCGGAGTGCTGTTGCACACCCCATCGGTGCGCGCTCGTGCGCTGGCGCGGGCCGGGCAGGCGCAGTCCTTCAGCGATGCGGTGACGGCTCTCTTCGGTGTCGAGTTCGGTGTCGAGGCGGAAACCGCCGCATGCGTCGACGACGCGGACCTTGCCCCCCGAAACGACCGGCTCGCTTAGCCGCGAAGACATTCAGTTAAGCGGCATTGCCGCAACTCATCACCTCGAATTTCGAGGCGATGGCGGATTCGCGAAGATGGAAATTTCCCCCGACTGGACGGTATTGCATTGAGCGTCGCTCCGCCCATCGGGATCCGGCGGCGCACCAAACCGAGAGTGCCTGTCTTGTCGGGGAGAATTGCACTCACCACGGTGCACATCCTCCCGAGGAAAGAGGCATCGCGTCGATTCGAGGTCCCACAGCGGCCGGGGCTGTCTCCGCGTCCTTGATGACCCGAATCTCGTGTCGGCCGCGGGTCTGATCCCGGGCAGGAACCTCGCCGAGACGCGGGCCACAACCGCCAGGCGGACCGGTGGTTGAGCGTCCCGACGGACACGGACACGGACACGGACGCCAACGCCGGTAGACGGTCGCGTCCCTCGTGGACGGTATGATCGTCGGCCCACTCGGTAGCGAGCAGCGTCCGGTGCCCCGGCGGATGAAGTCGAGCATGCCATCCGGATCGACGCGGGCAATGGTTTCGGCGCTGCTCTGTCCAGGTGCCCGCGGCGATGCGAGGGGTGCCTGACGGGCCGGTTACAGGTCGGGGTGGACGGCCTGGAGCGTCAGCCAGCCGCCGGAGAGGTTGCGGGCGTCGAAACCCTCACCGAGAAGCACGCGGGTCGCCAGGTGGGAACGCACCCCGCTCGCGCAGTACACACTCACCGTGCGCCCGTCCGCGGCCTTGCGCACCTCGTCGAGTCGCCGGCGCAGTTCGAGGTGCGGGATGTTCAGCGCGGCGGCAACGTGTCCCTCGGCGAACTCCGAGCGCGAGCGCACGTCAAGCACGAGGGTCGTCGCCAGGGCATCGTCGAGATCCCAGGGCTGCCACTGCGGCATGGTGCCCTCGAGCACATTCTGGGCGACGAAACCGAGCATGTTCACCGCATCCTTGGCCGAGCCGTACGGCGGGGAATAGGCGAGCTCGAGCTCTGCCAGGTCGTCAGCCGTCATGTTCGCTCGGATGGCCGTGGCGAGAACATCGATGCGCTTGTCCACGCCCGCGCGGCCGACGCCCTGGGCGCCGAGCAACGTGCCGTCGGGGGCGAAGCTCGCGACCAAATGCATCTGCTCGGAGCCCGGGTAGTACCCCGCATGATCCCCGGGGTGGATGTGCACGACCTCGTGCTCGATGCCCGCCCGGCGCAGCGTGGCCTGGTTGGCACCCGTCGTGGCCGCCGTGAGGCCGAAGACTCGCACGATCGCGGTGGCGAGCACCGATGCCTGGGGGGTCGTACGCCGCCCGCAGATCGAGTCTGCCGCGCGGCGGCCCTGCCGGTTGGCCGGGCCGGCCAGCGGCACAGGGATGCGCGCCCCGGTGATCGCCTGGGTGACCTCGACGGCGTCACCCACCGCCCAGATATGCGGGTCGGACGTTCGTTGGTCGGCATCGACACGGATGGCACCGGTCGGGCCGGTCTCGAGGCCGGCTTCCTGAGCCAGCGCGTTCGCCGGTCGCACGCCGACGTTGACGATGACAAGGTCGGCGGGGAGCGTGGATCCGTCGGACAGGGTGACCGTCACCGCTCCGGTGGAGCCGGTCTCGACCGACTCTTCGACCGCGTCGAGGGGGGTGACCAGGTCGACGGACTGCGCCGACACGCCGAGGCGGAGGTCGACGCCGTGGGCGGCGAGCTCATCGGCAAGCAGGGGAGCCAGTTCGGCGTCGATGGGGGGCAGGACATGGTCGGCAAGCTCGACGAGGTGCACCGTGAGTCCGCGGGAGACGAGTGCCTCGACCGCCTCGAGACCGATGAATCCCGCCCCGATCACGACGGCGTGCGGCGGCTGCTCGGGCCGATGCTCCGAGAGCATCCCCTCGATGCTCTGACGGAGAGCGTCGACGTCGGGCACGGTGCGCAGGGCATGCACGGCGGGATGGTCGAGTCCTGTGATGGGCGGCCGCACGGGAACAGCACCGGGCGCGAGGACTAGGGCGTCGTACGGCAGGCGATAGCTGCCGTCGTCGGTCTGCACGGTCACCTCCTGCGCCGGCCGGTCGACCTCGGCGACCCGGTGGCCGATGCGCACGTCCAGGTTGAGGGACATGGCGAGCGAAGCCGGGGTGTGCAGGAGCAGCGAATCTCGGCGGGCGATCTCGCCGGAGAGGTAATACGGCAGGCCGCAGTTGGCGAAGGAGACGTAGCCGCCCTGCTCGAGGACGATGATGTCGGCGCGCTCGTCCAGTCGGCGGGCGCGGGCAGCGGCGCTCATGCCGCCGGCGACGCCACCGACGATGACGATTCTCCTTCGACCCGCGGGGGAGGAAGACGCGGCTTCGATGGTCATCGTGAACTCCAGATCGTTATCGTGAGAATACCGCAGTCGGTGGCCGACCCGCCCTCGGCCGACGCGGGGAGATTTCGTCACCGGGCCGACCGCGAAGAGAAACTCGCTGGTAGTAAGGTCATCGTGGGGTTCTGATCGGCGTCGACGCAACGAGCGGGGTGCGCCACCGAATTCCTGGTCCGACGGATGCGCCGGCGGACATCCAAGCTCGGGAGACGACAACGATGTCAACGGTTGAGGTTCCAACGCGCGGTCCGGCCAGACCGGGCCCCTATGCCGTATCCGGCGTCCTGCTTCTCGCGGGGATCGTCGGGCCATTGCTCGTCCCCGTGTACGCGAGGATGGATCCCCGGCTCTTTGGCCTGCCCTTCTTCTACTGGTTCCAGATCCTCTGGGTGTTCATCGACTCCGCGCTGCTCTGGATCGTCTACACGATCGTCATCCGCGAGGACAACCGACGGCGTGAGGCAGTCCGCGCCCTCCGCACGACCCAGACCGGAAACGACAGCACGGAGGTTCAGAAATGAGCACGGAGATCTTCGCGGCGCCCGCGGCGACGGCCGCACCCCATCCCATCAACGGTGTCGCGCTCGCGGTGCTCATCTTCATCTTCGTCGCCGTTGCGGCCATGGGCTTCATGGCCGCCCGCTGGCGGGTCAAGCCCGCGGAGCGCGGACTGAAGTCCCTCGACGAATGGGGTCTCGGCGGCCGCGGCTTCGGCAACTGGATCACCTGGTTCCTGCTCGGCGGCGACCTGTACACCGCGTACACGTTCATCGCCGTCCCCGCCGCGATGTGGAGCACGGGCGCCGTCACCGGCTTCTTCGCCGTGCCGTACACGATCGTGCTCTACCCGATCGTGTTCGTGCTGATGGCGCGCCTGTGGTCGGTCTCGCACCGCCACGGATTCGTCACCCCTGCCGACTTCGTCGGTGGCCGCTACGGCAGCAAGTCCCTCACGACCGCGGTGGCGGTCACCGGAATCCTGGCCACGATGCCCTACATCGCGCTCCAGCTGGTGGGAATCAAGGCCGTGCTCTCCGTCCTCGGGCTCGGTAGCGGCTCGAACCCGTTCATGGCCGACCTCCCGTTGATCATCGCGTTCGTCGTCCTGGCCGCGTACACCTACACCGCTGGGCTGCGGGCGCCGGCGACGATTGCCATCGTCAAGGACATACTCATCTACATCGTGATCATCGTCGCCATCGTCTGGCTCCCGTCCCACCTCGGCGGTTGGGGTCACATCTTCGATGCCGCCCAGACGAAGATGGCCGCGACGAACCCGGCGACGGGAAAGCCGGTCGGATCCATCATCCCGGGAGCGGCGAGCTACAGCGCCTACTGGACGCTCGCCCTTGGCTCGGCGATGGCGCTGTTCATGTACCCGCACTCCATCACCGGTGTCCTGGCGACCAGGAGCCGCAACACGATCCGCCGAAACGCGGTCGCGCTGCCGCTCTACTCGGTCGTGCTCGGGTTGCTCGCGTTGCTCGGGTACGTCGCCATCAAGGCCGGCACCGTTCCGCTCGGCGTGGACGGCAAGATCAATCCTCAGCTCGTGGTGCCCCAGCTCTTCCTGGACAACTTCCCCGCCTGGTTCGCCGGTATCGCGCTCGCTGCCATCGCGGTCGGCGCACTGGTGCCGGCGGCGATCATGTCGATCGCGGCGTCCAACCTGTTCACGCGCAACATCTACCGTGACCTGTTCAAGCCGGATGCGACCCCCGCGCAGGAGGCGAAGGTGTCGAAGATCACCTCGCTCGTGGTGAAGTTCGGAGCGCTGATCTTCGTGCTGTTGATGGATCAATCCGCGGCCATCAACATGCAGTTGCTCGGTGGCATCTGGATCCTGCAGACGTTCCCCTCGATCGTCGCCGGACTCTACACCAAGTGGTTCCACCGCCGGGCCCTGCTGCTCGGCTGGGCCGTGGGCATCGGCTACGGAACGATCGCCGCGTACAACGTCGTGAACCCGGTCACGCAGGCCCACTTCGGCGGGTCGATCGCGATGATCCCGTTCACGAGCATCCCGATCTACATCGCAATCACCGCGTTCGGCATCAACGCGGTCGTCTCGGTCGTCTTCACCTTCGTGTTCCGCTCGTTCAAGCTGTCCGCAGGCCGGGACATCACGACCCCGAGCGACTACGGAGCCGACGAGCACGACCCGAAGGTCGTCAAGGTGGGAGACAAGGTCGCCTGGACGCTCCCGGAGCGTGACGCTCCGATCATGTAGCGTCGGCGCCCCCAGGCACAGCCAAGGCTCCGCCCCGTCGCGCCGACGCGGGGCGGGGCCTTCCTGGTTTCACGCGGAGGCGGCTTGAGACGTGGGGGATGAGACTTTTCAGGTCCTTCGTGGTCTGGGCCAGGTGGCTGTCCATCGCCGGGTGCGCCCGTTCGACATCGCCGAATTCGAGGGCTTCGACGATCTGGGAGTGCTCCTCGGTCGAGTTGCACTGGATCCCGACCACGCCTGAGGTCAGCATTCGCCGGGCGGCAAGCACCCGCGAGAGCGAGACGAAGAGGGGCGCAAGGACCACGTTCCCGAGGCGTGCGGGAACGCGAGGCCGGCCTCTACCGGAACGCGGGGTGTGAGTGGCGGCCGACCGGGACGCGGTCCGGGAGAACCTGCACGACTTCGCCAACCCGGACGCCGAGAGGCCGCTGGTCTGCGCCGACGGCGGCGGCTCAGACGGTTACCGGCTCCGCGCCTGGGGGGGTCCTGCCCATCGAGCGCCACGAATTCCACGGCGATCGGTTGCGGCAATATGTCACAACTGAACGGCATTGCGCTTCGCCGCAGAGCCCGCTTAGGTTGCCGCTCGCTGACGTGGTGCGGTGTCTGCCCCGTGCGCCCTCGTCCCGCTTCCTGAGACGCCCTCCGCCCGGCGGTGTCGGCGCACCGGATGCCCGGCGCTCGTGATGTCGAGAGCCGGGCATCCGGTGGGCGCTATTGCCTCGTGCGGTGACGAACCCGGCTCACCGTGACGATGCCGGCACCGAGGACCAGGAAGACCAGCCCGAGCAGCAGGCCAGCGGCGAGGGTGCCGTTCGATCCGGTGAAGGCGAGAGTGGTGAGCTCGGCGCAGTTCCCCGGATCGGTGAACCCGAGTGTCCAGGTGGTCTGCGTACCCTCGGCGAACCCGAAGTCCGACGAGCGCGTGGCCGCCAGAACGCTGAGCGTCTTGGCGGTCGAGACCGGATAGGTGCCGGCCGCCTGGACCGTGCCGTTGACGGTGTAGATCACGCCGTCGACCGCCCCGAGGGTGTACGAGCCGTTGACCGCGCAGGTGCGGTTCACCATGCTGACCGCGGGGATGACGAGCGGATGCGTCGGCAACTCCCCGCAGTCCGGCGGACCGGTGAACACGAAGGTCCACCTCGTCTGGGCGCCCTGCTCGAAGCCGTTCTGTGAGGGGTCCGTCGTGGCGACGGCATTCACGGTGGCCGCCGCTTGGACGGAGTAGGTTCCCGCGGGCTTCACCGCCCCATCCACTTTCCAGATCACGCCGTCGAGGTTGCCGAGGGTGTAGGAACCGGACGCGGAGCAGGTGATCGGTGCGCTCGAGGCCGTGGGGGTGAGCAGTGCGAGGGTCGGGGGGTTGAAGCAGTCCCCGGGTGATCCGAAGGTCGGCGACCAGTTCGTCTGAGTGTCGACGGCGAACCCGAAGTCGGAAGACGCCGTGGTCGCGACTATGTGACGGGTGGACGCTGCAGCGGGGTACGTGCCCGCGGGCTTCACCACCCCGTCGACCGTCCAGACGACCCCCTCGGTGGGGCTGAGGGTGTACGAACCGCCGACCTCACAGGTCGATGCCGTGGTGGTCACCGTCGGAACGACGAGCGCCTTCGGGGGCAGGTCGCAGGCTCCGGAGGAGGAGTCAGAGGTCAGAATCCACCGGGACTCTCCCCGCAACACATAGATCCCGGAAGGATCGGCGAGTTCGGCGGTGACCGTGTGGGCTCCGGGGATGACCGTGGTGTCCGCGGCGGTCACGACGGTGCCGTCGATCTTGTACACCAGGTGGGGGTTGAGCAGCACTCGAATGCGACCGTCGACCAGCGTGGAATCCACGCAGGTCTGCGCCGTCGGGTCCGCGCCGGTCACCAGGGAGCAGGCGGAGTCCACGACCTTCTCGGCGATCACCGCGCCATCGACCTTCACCACCACCGTGTACACGCCCGAGGCCGAGGCGAAGTCTAAGTGCCGGGAGGCGACGGTTCCCGACGCGACAGTGAGGGTGCTCCCCAGCACTCCGTTCACGTAGATCTGCGCCACGAAGGACGCGCCCATGGTCAACGGAGCGGGTGTGAAGTTGTTGTTCACGAACACGTCGGTGCTCGCACCGGTGATCGAACACACCGCAACGATGGTGCTCTGCGGGGTGGGCGGGACCACCACGACACGGCAGCCGGCGAACGCGGGGATGGTGATCGGGAACGTCTTGGTGAAGCCGACGCCGCTCCCGGTGCCGGTGGCCACGACGGTGAATTTCGCGCCAGAGGTCCCGACCGGCTTTGCCGACACCCGCTTGCTCTCGCCCGGCTGGAGGGTCGCACTCAGTCCCATGGTGCTGGTGAAGGTGACGGGAGCGTTGCCGGTGTTGTTGAGCGCGATCGTGACCTCTCTGCTGGAAAGCTCGCCGCTCACGGTGCACGCGCCGGTGGTGACGGTCACCGTCGGAATGGGGGCACAGGCCGGCACGGGCATCAGCGCCGAGAGGTTGTCGTGCCGCGCGGCGTGCAGCACGCCGGAGCCGAACCCCCCGTACTTTGGATAGCTGATCGTGGCGGGAAAGAGCGACCGGGCGCCGTTGATCTGGTCTTGTTGAACGCCCCAGTCGGGCCCACAGACGTAGGCGGGCAGAGCCGCCGGGTATTGGCCGTTGCCCTTGTAGGACCAACCGTCCCAGGTGCTCACCAGCTTCTGTGGACCCGAGTTCTCCCAGGCCGCTGGCTTGCTCGCGTCGAGCTTCGGATAGAGGTAGAGCCCGGTGGACCCGACGGCGGCGGGCTTCGGCGCGCCGCAGTCTCCCACGAAGTCGTTGACTAGGGTCCGCTTGATCTGCCACTCGAAGTCGTCGGTGCACGACACGGAGGCGGTTATCGCGTTGGCGTGGGCACTGGCGGGAGCCGCAACACCGACGGCGACCGCGCCGAGTGCGAGCACGGCGGTCGTGACCACCGCGACGACCGCCTTGACGGGATGGGCCACCCACGGTGAATGCGAGAGCTGATGCCCCGAGACTCCGGGACGAGAGGGGACGAGGGTGCGCAGAAATGGCCGGGCAGACGAGTGCCGAGGCCGCCGGGGAAGCGACATAAGGGTGGGTAGTCCTATTTACTTGTGTGACACAGTCGGGTCGGTCGACGGTTCGGGTACCGCCGACTCAAGTGTCGAGGCCGAGCTTAGCGTGTCCCCTCTTGGAGGGACAAAGCCCCCAGTTCGGGGGGGGTGGCTCAGTACACGTACTCCAGGAGATCCAGGCCGAAGGTGCGCATGGCCTCAAGCACACGAAGTCGGGAGGCGAGATCGGTGCCGGGAAACTGCACGGTTAGGGCGTAAGCGACACCGGTGCGGGATCCGCTCAGCAGCCCGGCCTCGGAGCGCACACCGGTTTCGGTGCCGGTCTTGTTGATGAGTTGGAGTCCCGAGTCGGCGGTGCGATGGGAGAGGGGGTCGAGGCCGAACGCGCTCGACACCAGGGAGAGATCGGCGTTGTGCGAGAGCCAGCCGAGCACCCGTTTGCTGGTGACGGCATCCGCCACCTGGCCGCGGGCGAGCGCCAAGAACAACCAGGAGAGCTCCGCAGTGGAGCCGATGGACAGCTGGGGCGCGTCATCCGGACCGCGGTGGTCCCGAACGAGATCGAGAAGGGCGGTGCGGGACAGTCCGAGAGACTCGGCTCGAGCCCGCACCGCGTCGAGGCCGACACGCCGGAGCAAGACGTTAGTAGCCAGGTTGTCGCTGGTCGCTCCGACGAGCAGCGCGAGGTCGGTGACCGGCAGGGCGGGTGCCTGCAGGCGTTGCCAGATCCCGGAGTCGCCCACCGCATCCCCCGGCGTCTTATCGAGGATGCCGAAGCCGGTCGAATCACGCGCGGTGATGCGCGCAGAGACCTCGATGAGCAACAGGATCTTGCCGACACTCGCCGTGGGCATCGCCACCCGGTCGTCTATCGAGACGAGCGCCAAACCGGTCCGGAGATCGAGGACGCTCGCCGAGACGTCGGCGCCGGAATAGGCCAGTTGGGCGAGGGCGCTGAATCCGCCCGTGAAGCTCTCGGGCGCGCCGACTCCGCGATGACGCCCCACGCGGGGTTCACGAAGGCGATCGCGACGTTCGTGCGTTCGGGTATCAGCTACCAAATAGTCACGCGCTCTTCGGGGTCGAGCCACAGCGAATCGGATTCGCTGACGGCAAAGGTCTCATAGAACCCGCCGATATTGCGTACGATCTGGTTGCATCGGAATTCGTTGGGCGAGTGAGGATCGGTCGCGAGAAGGCGAATGACCTCCTCGTCGCGTCCCTTCTGCTGCCAGGCCTGCGCCCAGGAGAGGAAGAATCGTTCGGCTCCGGTCAGGCCGTCGATCACCCGCGGCAGCGCGCCTCCGAGCGAGATGAGGTACGCCTTCCAAGCGATCGAGAGTCCGCCGAGATCGCCGATGTTCTCGCCGATGGTGAGCGCGCCGTTGACGTGATGATCGGGAACCTGCCGGGGGGCGAGCCGGTTGAACTGCTCGATCAGCGAGCCGGTGAGCTTCTCGAAGGCGTCTCGATCCTCGGCGGTCCACCAGTCGGTGAGCCGGCCGTCTCCGTCGTACTTCGAGCCCTGGTCGTCGAAACCGTGGCCGATCTCGTGGCCGATCACGGCGCCGATCGCGCCGTAGTTCGCTGCGGCATCCCGCGCCTCGTCGAAGAAGGGATACTGCAGGATCGCGGCCGGG
>JANMBI010000012.1:0-3310 GCA_031360325.1 Frigoribacterium sp.
CACCACCCCCCCCGCCCCGAGGCCCCCCGGGCCCCCCCCCCCCCCCCGAGATCGACACGGGCGCCCCCACTTCGGGGCGCCCGTGTCACTCGCGGGCGCGGAGGCTAGTTCTCCACGAGTCGGCGCCCTTCGAAGGCGCGACCGAGGGTGACTTCATCGGCATACTCGAGGTCTCCGCCCACCGGGAGCCCCGATGCCAGCCGGGTCACCCGGAGGTCGAGGTGCATGAGCATCCGCGACAGATAGGTCGCGGTCGCCTCGCCTTCCAGGTTGGGGTCGGTAGCGATGATCACCTCCGTGACGACGCCGTCGGCGAGGCGCTGCATCAGCTGCCGGATGCGAAGGTCGTCAGGACCGATCCCGTCGATGGGACTGATGGCGCCACCGAGCACGTGGTAGAGACCCTTGAACTCACGGGTGCGCTCGATCGCGACAACATCCTTGGCCTCTTCGACGACGCAGATGGTGGCCGGCGAACGCCGCGGATCGCGACAGATGCTGCAGAGCTCCTGTTCCGTCACGTTGCCGCAGACGTCGCAGAAGCGCACCTTCTCTTTCACCGTCATGAGCACCTCGGCGAGCCGGGTGACGTCGAATGTCTCGGTCTGGAGGATGTGGAAGGCGATGCGCTGCGCCGATTTCGGCCCGATTCCTGGCAGGCGTCCGAGTTCATCGATCAGTTCCTGGACGATTCCGTCGTACACGCCTACTGCTCCCTCGGGGTGACGCGGGGGGCCACGGCCTGCTCTTCGATGAAGCTCGCGCCGAGGATTTCACGCACCACCGACTCCCCGTAGCGTTGCTTGCCGTCGGGGCTCGCTGCCGGGACGGCGCGCCGGGGTACCGCCGGCTTGTCGCTCCGCGCCGCGCTCTCGACCTTCTTCGCGACGGTGACCGGCATCCGCCTCGTGTCCGGCTCGGAGTCGGTGATGACGGCCGTCTCCCAGGTGATGCCGGACGGCACCGGCGGTTCGATATCGGGTTCGGTCGGCTCGGGCGGTTCGGTCGGCTCGGTCGGCTCGGGTGGTCCGCCCGGCTCGGTCGGTTCGATATCCGGTTCGGTCTGCTCGGGTGGTCCGGTCTGCTCGGGTGGTCCGCCCGGCTCGGACGGTTCGATATCCGGTTCGGTCTGCTCGGGTGGTCCGGCCCGCTCGATCAGTCCGGTGTGCACCGGCGGTTTTGCCGGTTCGACCGGTTCGGCCGACGCCGCGCCGACCGGCGCCGAAGCGCGCGCCGGAGGGGCAATCGCCTCCGCACCCGGAGTCTCCGCGCGCGCAGTCAGAAGCGGACGAAACCCGAGCACATCGGAGACAGCCTGTTTGAGGAAATCGGAGACGCCCTCACCCGGGGTCGTGCGCTGTTTGAGGGCATCGACATCCGTCTGGCTGGGAAAGGAGAGATCGAGGATGTTTCCCTCTCGCAGCGCGAGCGGCGTCGCGGTGTAGACGACCATCCAGGCTGTGCGCTTGGCCTTCTGCACGCGGTCCAGAATCTCGGGCCAGGCGTCCTTCACCTGAGAGAAGGTGACTACTCTCGGGAAGTCGGGAGCGGACTCGGCAGGAGCAGAGTCGGCAGGAGCAGGCTCGGCAGGAGCGGGAGCGGGAGCGGGAGCGGACGCAGAAGCAGAAGCAGAAGCAGGAGCAGGAGCGGGAGCAGGAGCAGGAGCAGCGCCGGCGGGACCGGACTCGGCGGGAAGCGCCGAGCCGGCAGGAACAGCGGACACCGACGCCGGAGCCGGAGCCGGAGCCAAGGCGGCTACGGGACCAGGGCTGTCGATACCGAACCGGCGTTCGAGTCGCTCGATCCGGGCGAGCGCGCCGCGGTTGGTCTCGTCGCTCTCGGGCAGGAGCACGCGCGCGATCATGAGTTCGAGATGGAGGCGCGGGGAGGTAGCACCGGTCATCTCGGTGAGAGCCGCGTTCGCGACATCCGCTGCTCGGGAGAGCTCCGCGGTGCCGAACCTCACCGACTGCTGGGCCATGCGCTCCAGCTCGTCCGGCTGGATGCCGCGGAGCACAGCGGCGGCCCCGTCCCCGGTCGCCGCCACGATGATGAGGTCGCGCAAGCGCTCGAGCAGGTCCTCCACGAACCGCCGCGGATCCTGCCCGGTCTGGATCACCCGATCGATCGCGGCGAACGCGGCCGGCGCGTCGCGAGCGCCGAGAGCATCCACCACCTCGGCCAGCAGGGCACCGTGGGTGTAACCGAGGAGGGCGACGGCGCGTTCGTACTGCACCGACGACCCCTCGGAACCCGCGATGAGTTGGTCGAGAAGGGAGAGCGTGTCGCGAACCGAGCCGCCGCCGGCGCGCACCACGAGCGGGAGAACTCCCGCCTCGACCGTGACCTGCTCGCTGCCGCAGAGCGACTGCACGTATTCGAGCATCTGGGCGGGAGGTACGAGGCGAAACGGATAGTGGTGGGTGCGGGACCGGATGGTGCCGATCACCTTCTCCGGCTCGGTCGTCGCGAAGATGAACTTCACGTGTTCCGGCGGCTCCTCCACGATCTTCAGCAGGGCGTTGAACCCCTGCGGTGTCACCATGTGCGCCTCGTCGAGGATGAAGATCTTGTAGCGGTCGCGGGCCGGAGCGAACACGGCCCGTTCGCGCAGGTCACGGGCATCGTCGACACCGTTGTGACTCGCGGCGTCGATCTCCACGACGTCCATCGAGCCTCCACCGTCGCGGCTCAACTCGATGCAGCTCGGGCAGACCCCGCACGGGGTGTCGGTCGGTCCCTGCGCGCAGTTGAGGCACCGCGCGAGGATGCGTGCGGAGGTCGTCTTGCCGCAACCGCGCGGACCGCTGAACAGATACGCGTGGTTCACCCGATCGCTGCGAAGCGCGGTGCGCAGCGGATCGGTCACCTGAGACTGCCCGATCAACTCGGCGAAAGTCTCTGGCCGATAACGGCGATACAGGGCGGTGACCACGAGCCAAGACTACCGGCAGCCGCCGACCGGGCATCCGGCGTGCGGAGCCATTTCGAGGTTATCTCAATTTTTACCCCCTTCGACCGGTGCGGACGGGGATGTTGCCTCAGGAGACCAGGGCGTGCACCTGACGGGCGATCTCGAGCTCCTCGTTCGTGGGGATCACCAGCACCGCCACCGGAGAGCTCTCGGGAGAAATGAAGCGGGCCTTCTTCGAGACGAGTTCGTTTCGGTCGACATCGACCGAGATGCCGAGGAACTCGAGTCCCGCGAGCGTGCGGCGCCGCAGAAGGGCATTGTTCTCGCCGACACCGGCGGTGAAGACGAGGGCGTCCAGTCCACCGAGGTGCGCGATGTACGCGCCGATATAGCGGC
>JANMBI010000039.1:0-2999 GCA_031360325.1 Frigoribacterium sp.
CCTCCCGCCTCCCCCCTCCCCTCCCCCCTCCCGCCTCCCGAAGACACCCCTCCGAAAACGCAGGACATTCGCCACGAAACGGGCCGTTCGGCGCCGTAACGGCGGATTCGGTGGCGAATGTCCTGCGTTTTCGGAAAGGGCGGCGGGGCGCGGTAGGAGCAGGGCGGGCGGATGCGGGCGGCGGGGCGCCGCGAGGACGCATCCGTCAGACGGTGAGCATTCCGATTCGTGTGCCACTGGTGCACACTGGTCGGGCGGACCAGTCGGAGCGGCCTCGTATCGAGGGAAATGGTCATGGGGATCGAAGACATCACCGGCAAGGCCGAGACGTTCCTGAAGGATGACGAGGTCACCGGCGTGCTGCGCAGCGAACGGGCCGAAGACATCGGCGACGGGCCGCTCACCGGCGTGGCGGGTGTGGAAGACGAGACCACCGGCGGCAAATTCGCCGAGCAGATCGGCGGTGCGCGGGACATGGCCGGCACGGCCGTCGGCACCGAAAAGCGTGAGGGTGGGCGCGTCACTCCGCTACCGTTGGAGAAATGGCGCGCCCCCCACTCCTCCCGGTCGGCCACCACTTCGTCACCGGGCTGCTCCTGTTGACCTGTTCCACCGGCTGCCTCGACGCGGTGAGCTACCTCGCGCTCGATAGGGTGTTCACCGGCAACATGACCGGCAACGTGCTCTTCATCGGATTCGGTCTGGCCGGGGTCGGCGCCGTTCCGCTGTTCAACAACGTGATCGCCCTCCTCGGATTCGTGGTGGGTTCCCTGCTCGGGGGCCGGATCGTCGGTCACGCGGCACCGAAGGGACTCCCGTCATCGAGTCGGGCTGTGCTGATCGGCGGCGCCGTGCTCATCGTGGCCCTCGCCGCCTACTGGCTGGTCGTCCACACTCTCTCTTACCCCGCTCTCCTCACCGTGACGGCGCTCCTCGCCCTGATCATGGGAGCGCAGGTGGCGGCCGTGAAACCCGTCGGAAATTCGGATGTCACCACCATCGTCGTGACCAACACCCTGGCGAACCTCGCTCGGGAGAGTCGACTCGCCGGGGGGAGGAGCAACAACTGGTTTCCGCGGTTGGCGGCCGTCCTGGCGATGGGAATCGGAGCGGCGATCGGTGCGCTGGCGGTAGGGCGGATGGGCGGGGCCGCCGCGCTCCTGGCCGCTGCCGTCATTTTCACGGCCGGTATGCTCACGCTCGTCACGGCGGACCGGCGCGCCACCTGAGCGATTCCGGCGACACGCCGCGGGATGACACGCCCGGGTTGCAGACACTTCCAACCTGTGGCAGACTCTCCTAGTTCAACAAAACCGGCCATGCGTCGGGATCACTGCCAGGCAGTGCACAGTGCGAGACCGTGTCCTCAAAAAACACAGCGTCACCCTCTGGGCCGCGGGCAGCAGAACATGACTCAATCGAATCCCCCGAACGGCGTTACACCCGTGTTCGAAGCCCGAGCGACACGCCCGGGCGCGGGGGTCGGAAAAGTCCAGGTAGCGACTGGGCACAAGCAGCAATTGACACAAAAACAGTGGTGCGACAGCGCCCGTGTTTTGAGAAGAACACGCGTTGAGCAAACCGAGCATCCAATAGCCGCGCGAGAGCGCCAAGCCACGATGCATTAAAGAGAGCGAGTCACACATGGCGGGACAAAAGATCCGCATCCGACTTAAGTCGTACGATCACGAGATCATCGACTCCTCGGCGCGCAAGATCGTCGACACGGTGACCCGTGCCGGTGCTACCGTCGTCGGTCCGGTGCCGCTTCCGACCGAGAAGAACGTGATCGTCGTCATCCGTTCCCCTCACAAGTACAAGGACAGCCGCGAGCACTTCGAGAAGCGCACCCACAAGCGCCTCATCGACATCATCGACCCGACACCCAAGGCCGTCGACTCGCTCATGCGGCTCGACCTGCCGGCGGATGTCAACATCGAGATCAAGCTGTAGGGGAACTCTGATGGCTACCACTAAGACAAGCAAGGGACTGCTGGGCAAGAAGCTCGGTATGACCCAGGTCTGGGATGCGAACAACAAGCTCATCCCCGTCACCGTCGTGGAGATCACTCCGAACGTCGTGACCCAGCTCCGTACCGAACAGGTCGACGGCTACGTCGCCGTGCAGATCGCGTACGGCCAGATCGACCCCCGCAAGGTGAACAAGCCGGCCACCGGCCACTTCGACAAGGCGGGAGTCACCCCGCGTCGTCATCTCACCGAGGTGCGTACCGCGGATGCCGCGGACTACACCCTCGGCCAGGAGATCGCGGTCGACATCTTCGAGGCCGGCCAGAAGGTCGACGTCGTCGGAACGTCCAAGGGCAAGGGTTTCGCCGGAGTCATGAAGCGTCACAACTTCAAGGGCGTCTCGTCCTCTCACGGTTCACACCGCAACCACCGCAAACCCGGCTCGATCGGCGCATCCTCCACGCCCTCGCGCGTGTTCAAGGGAATGCGCATGGCCGGCCGCATGGGTGGGGACCGCGTCACCGCGATGAACCTCATCGTCCACTCGGTCGACCTCGAGAAGAACCTGATCCTGGTCAAGGGTGCCGTTCCCGGTGCCAAGGGCCGCATCGTCTTCGTCCGCAACGCAGTGAAGGGAGCGTAGTCAGATGGCCCAGATCTCATCTAGCGACGCGAACACTCTTGACGTCATCGACTCCGCGGGGAAGAAGGTCGGTTCCGTCGACCTTCCCGCCGAGACGTTCGACGTGCAGACCAACGTTCCGCTCATCCACCAGGTGGTCGTCGCTCAGCGCGCCGCGGCCCGCCAGGGCACGCACAACACGCTCCGCCGTGGCGAGGTGTCCGGTGCCGGTCGCAAGCCGTTCAAGCAGAAGGGAACCGGTCGCGCCCGCCAGGGATCGATCCGTGCTCCCCAGATGACCGGCGGTGGAATCGTCCACGGACCGCACCCGCGCGACTATGGGCAGCGCACCCCCAAGAAGATGATCGCGGCAGCACTGCGCGGCGCCCTCTCGGACCGGGCCCGC
>JANMBI010000072.1:0-2860 GCA_031360325.1 Frigoribacterium sp.
CGGCCGGCGCACCCCTCGCCGCCGGTGCGGTGGAGAAGATCCGCTCCGGCTACGCCTTCACCGGGACCGTGCTCGAACTCGGCGCGCTCGTCAACGGCGACGCGCAGCCCGACGTGCAGGTGCGCATCCCGATCGCGATGCTCAATCGACACGGACTCGTCGCCGGCGCTACCGGCACCGGCAAGACGCGCACCCTTCAGGTCCTCGCGGAACAGCTGGCCGCCGCGGGTGTGCCGGTCTTCGCAGCGGACATCAAGGGCGACCTCTCCGGGGTCGCCACGGCGGGAACCGAGAGCCCGAAACTCCGCGACCGCACCAACGGCATTGGGCAGCACTGGACCGGCGCATCCTTTCCCACCGAGTACTTCGCCCTCGGCGGAGTGGGCTCGGGCGTTCCGGTGCGCGCGACCGTTTCGGGCTTCGGGCCTCTGCTGCTGTCGAAGGTGCTCGGCCTGAATGGAACGCAGGAGTCCTCGCTCGGGTTGGTGTTCCACTATGCGGCCGCGGCGGGACTGCCGCTGGTCGACCTCTCCGATCTCCGCGCCGTGCTCAGCTACCTCACGAGCGCCGACGGCAAGGGCGAACTCACCGGACTCGGCGGGCTGTCGAGCGCAACGGTCGGGGTGATCCTGCGCGAGCTCATCACCTTCGCCGATCAGGGTGCCGACGTCTTCTTCGGAGAGCCGGAGATCGACACCGCCGACTTCCTGCGCACCCATGCGGATGGCCGGGGCATCATCAGCCTGCTCGAGGTGCCCGGGGTGCAGGACAAGCCGGAGCTCTATTCCACCTTTCTGATGTGGCTGCTTGCCGACCTCTTCAACGATCTTCCCGAGGTCGGCGATCTCGACAAGCCGAAGCTCGTCTTCTTCTTCGACGAGGCACACCTGCTGTTCAAGAACGCGTCGAAGGACTTTCTCGATTCGATCACCCAAACCGTTCGCCTCATCCGCTCGAAAGGGGTGGGCATCGTCTTCGTGACGCAGACGCCGAAGGACGTGCCGGGTGATGTTCTCGCCCAACTCGGGTCGCGCATTCAGCACCAGCTGCGGGCATTCACCCCGGATGATGCGAAGGCGCTCAAGGCGACCGTCTCGACCTACCCGAATTCCGAGTACGACCTCGGAGACGTACTGACGACGCTCGCGACCGGTGAGGCGATCGTCACCGTGATGGGGGAGAGGGGCGCACCGACCCCGGTGGCATGGACTCGGTTGCGCGCCCCGCAAGGCTCGATGTCGCCGAGTGCTCCGGATCGGATCGCCGCGACGATCGCCTCCTCCGTTCTTCTGCCCAAATACGGCACTGCCCTCGACAAGGAGTCGGCGAAGGAGATGCTCGGCCGCAAGCTCGAGACGGCGGCCGCGACGGCGGCGGCCGAGCAGACGGTAACCGCGCAGGGGGCCGCGGCCAGGCAGCAGCAGGCCGACTACGAGCGGATGCTGCGGGACGCGCGCACGTCGCAGCCTCGGGCATCGACGACCATCCGTCGTGCACCGGCACCGAGGGCCGAGCGGAATCCGATCACGGACTTTCTCGGATCATCCGCCGGCAAATCGGTGATGAGCGCCGTGGTGAAGGGGATCTTCGGTACGCTCCGTCGTCGATAGGAACGAACGCTTGGCCGGTACTAGCCGGCGATCGGCAGTCGGAGCAGCACCATGAGCCCCAGTACGCCTCCCGCGCACACGACGCCGATTGCGACGAAGAGCGCAAGGCTTCCCAGGTGCCGACGGTTCTCAAACCAGTAGGCGGTGCCGGGATAGAGCTCGAGGTACTGGCGGGTGGTGAGCGGCTCGGTCGGTTCGTCGAGAGGCCTCCCGAGTGCCGCTGCCGCCCGGCGCATCGACTCTTCCGACCAGAAGATTCCTCGCATCCGAAATACCCTCCCGCCCTGGGCATCACGCACGATGAGTTGAGGAACCGTCTCGTTCGATGAGGTGCTGAACGTGTGGGCGAGAACCACCGAGTGCACGGTGGTCAGCCTCGTGCGTACCGTTCGGCTGAAAAAACCCCTTTTGGTGACCGTGCCGTCGGCGATCACGATCGAGGTCCGCCGGAAGAGGAGCAACCCCGCAACCAAGAGAACGATGCTGATGCCCTCGGCCACTCCGCCGGTGGTCCACGAGACGTCATCTGTTCCGAGGGCGACCACGGTGACCAGGATCGGAATAGGCACGACGATGAGAACGAGGATGCCGGTCAGCAGGAGGCCCCGACGCGGGCGGAGGCGCACCTCATCGTCGTGCCCATCGTCCGCAGCAGCCACAAAAACTCCCCGAATGCGCCAGACACCGGCGCGGTGGCAGGAGCCCGCCGATTCCAGCGCTCCTAGTAGCGCTGTACTCTCGCCCGATTCCCGTCGGGCGATGTGACGGTTCCTGCGCGGAGAATGGGGGATTCGAACCCCCGAGGGCTTTCACCCAACACGCTTTCCAAGCGTGCGCCATAGGCCACTAGGCGAATTCTCCTGACCGACCGCACCCGGGGGAACGGCCACCAAGAATCCTACGGGATGTTGTCGGCGGTCAAGACGCGTCGGGGCGCCTGCCGTGTCTCGACGGCAGAGTGTCTTCGCACCGTCGAATCGCTGTCGAATGCACGTTTTGACCGATGTCACAGTCTCCAGCTGGCCGAATCTCCGCCCCGGTCGAACCCCTGACACGGGCAATCGTCTTCGCCCCGGTGCACATGATCATTGACGGGCCTGGATCATCGACGGGCCTGGATCATCGACGGGACTGGATCATCGACGGGACTGGATCATCGACGGGCCTGGATCATCGACGGGCCTGGCCGTCTGGCGATGGCGCTGACCCAGGCTTCGGAAGTTCGGAAGTTCGGCAGTTCGGCAGTTCGG
>JANMBI010000079.1:0-14561 GCA_031360325.1 Frigoribacterium sp.
CTCCGGCTACACCGGCGGGGTCGCCCGCAATCCCGACTACGAGACCGTCTGCACCGGGATGACCGGGCACGCCGAGGCGGTCGCGGTCACCTTCGACCCCGACGTGATTCCCGCGGACGTGATCCTCGACGTCTTCTTCACTCTCCACGATCCGCGCCAACTCAATCGCCAGGGCAACGATGTCGGCACGCAGTACCGCTCCGCGATGTTTTTTGCGGACGACGCGCAGAAGACGCGGTTCGAGGCGGCACGTGATCGGGCATCCGCCTACTGGGATGGCGGGCTGGTCACCGAGATCGCTCCGCTCGGTGAGTGGTACGAGGCGGAGTCCTACCACCAAGACTTCTTTGCGAAGAACCCGGGACAGGGCTACTGCATGGCGGTTGCCCTGCCCAAGGTGAACAAGATCCGCACGTCCTTCGCGGAGTACCTGCTCGCCTCCTGATCCGGTTCTCGCGGACTCGCGTTGTTCTCAAAACGCAGGAGATTCGCCACCAGTGGGGCCGTTTTGCTGCGAAATGGCCCCACTGGTGGCGGATGTCCTGCGTTTTCGGTGGGGGATGGCAAGCTGCTCGCCGGGCGTCCCCCTCGGGCGAGATCCGCGCCGCCGTGCGTGAGCGCGACGAGGCAGGGCACTCCCTGGCGCCATCGCCCACTCGGTTCATCCCCGATTTCCAACCGCGTGCGCACGCGCACCGAGGCCGTGCTGTCGCACACCAAATTGTCAGCAGACATTCGTGACGATTGCCGGGCGCAGTCTTAAGCTGTTCGTGCCGACATGGTTCGGCACATCGGAAACAGGGAGCTCAATGATGAGCAGCACAATGCAGGGTACGCCCACCAACCACACGCTCACCGGACACCGCTGGGTGGCGATCGGTCCGGCTGGCGCCGTGGGGTCCATTCATAGCGTCGAAGGTGGTTTCACCTTCAAACTCATGACGGATGACGGCTATCGCGGCATATATCCGACGCTCGACGTCGCGCAGAGCGCCCTCCACGCGAACCTCCTGCCTGGATCGGAGTGGCCGGAGTTCCGCGAGCACTGAAACTCTCCCAGCACTGGAGCATCCCCTTGGCGTGTCGCGCCGAGGTCGCCTACTGTCGAGTATCGAACACAGTTTCGAATGTCGGAAGGACAGAGGATGACCTTGGTTGGTGCGACCGTGACCGTCTGGACCGGGGAAGCGGGGATCCCGGAGCGGTTCGTCTGGGCGGGGATTCGATACCGGATCACCGACACGCCGACGCCTCTCGATGTCGACCATGGGGCGATCACCCATCCGGGCTCGATGCCGCTCGGTTGGCGTTTCCAGGGCACGTCCGGCGCCGGCGACACTCGAATGTTCGATGTGCTCTATGACACGTCGCGCCGTGAGTGGCAACTCCTCCACACCTACCTCTGAGGGCCGACATTCCCCGGTCTGACCAAGGTCGGCCACCGGCGTGCCGGGGACGGCACACACTGGCTCACATGACCGACACCATCACACTCACCGGCTTTGTCGCCACCGTCCCGAATCACCTCGTCACCGGCGAGGGGCTTCCCATCACCAGCTTCCGGCTGGCCTCCACCCAACGCCGTTTCGACCGCTCCCGCAACCTGTGGGTCGACAACGGCACCAACTGGTACACCGTTACCTCGTTCCGGCAGCTCGCCATGAATACCAACAGCTCGATCAAGAAGGGCGAGCGGGTGATCGTCACCGGTCGCCTGCGCATCCGCGACTGGACGGCCGGCGAGAAGGTCGGCACCTCCATCGAGATCGATGCGGACTCGATCGGCCATGACCTCACCTGGGGTACGGCGTCGTTCACCCGCAGCATGTCGAGCGCGGCGATCGATGCGTCGACGCGGGCGGACGCGGATGTCGCGGTGCCCGACCCGTCAGGCGTGACCGGTGCGACCTCCCTCGACAACGGCTGGTCCACCGCGACGCCCGGTGTTCCGGAGGGGACGGATGCCGCTCGGGATGACGAGCTCGTCGGCGCGGCAGTACCGGGCGCCGAAACGCCGTTCTAGCTGCCCTCAGCCGGCGATGAGCGGCACAACCGTGGCGAGTAGCTGGCCGCGGGCCACCTGCGATCCCACCGTCACGTGCAGGTCGACGCGGCCGGCGGTGGTCGCCCGAAGAACGTGCTCCATCTTCATGGCTTCCACCACGATGATGGCCGCACCCTCGTCGACCACGTCGCCGTCGTTCACGTGGATGGCGACGACCGCGCCGGGCATCGGGGAACGCAACTCGGGCACAGTCACGATGTCCGCGAGCACGCGCGGAGCCTTCGTGAGGACACGGATTGCCCAGGATCGTCCGTCTTCGACGAGGTGCAGATCGTCGGTCGATCGCACCCAGTGCGACTCGACCGAACGCCCGGCGATCGTCGTGCGGGCGGTGGCGTCCTCCGAATTCTCTGCGAGTCGCACCGCGGCCGAAAGCTCTTGTCCACCTCCGACCCGCACCATCGCCCGATCCGGTGTGCCGGTGACCCGGACAACGGATTCCGTTTCCCCGGCTCCGAGGGCGAGACGGAAGAGGCTCGGAGCTCGGGCGCCGAGTCTCCAGCCGTCCCGCACCTGCCACGGCGACTCCGGGGTGACGTTCCCGGCCGAGGCGAACAGAATGAGGGCGGCGCGCGCGAGCAACTGCTCATCCGGCCGGGCGAAGGCGAGACTGTCGAGCCGTCGCGCGATGAGTTCGGTGTCGAGTCGGCCGGCCGCGACATCCGCATCCTCGAGCAGAAGTCCGAGGAACTCGATGTTGGTGGTGACGCCCACCACCGCCGTCTGCCGAAGCGCCCCACGGAGGCGGGACAGCGCCCCGGCCCGGTCGGGAGCCCACGCGATCACCTTGGAGAGCATCGGGTCGTAGTCGGTCGAGATCTCGAGCCCCGCCACGAGAGAGCTGTCGATGCGGATGCCCTCGCCCGATGCCTCGTGCAGCTGCAGCACCCGTCCGCCGGTAGGCAGAAAGCCGTTCTGCGGGTCCTCCGCATAGATCCGCGCCTCGATGGCGTGACCGGTGAGGTGAACGTCCGCCTGGCCGAAATCGAGGGACTCGCCGGCGGCGATGCGCAGCTGCCACTCGACAAGGTCGATGCCGGCGACGAGTTCGGTCACGGGGTGCTCCACCTGAAGGCGGGTGTTCATCTCCATGAAGAAGAACTCGTCGGGTGCGTCGGCCGAGACGATGAACTCCACGGTGCCCGCCCCGCGGTAGCCCACGCTCCGGGCCGTCTCGCAGGCAGCTTCGCCGATCCGCGCGCGGGTGACCTCGTCGAGAAGGGGAGACGGGGCTTCTTCGATCACCTTCTGATGGCGCCGCTGCAGCGAACATTCGCGCTCGCCAAGGTGCACTGTCGTGCCGTCGTTGTCGGCCAGCACCTGCACCTCGATGTGGCGAGGTCGGGAGAGGAATCGTTCGATGAACACCGTGTCGTCCCCGAACGACGAGAGTGCTTCTCGGCGCGCCGACGCGATGGACTCCTCGAGCCGGTGCTCGGATTCGACCAGGTGCATGCCCTTGCCGCCGCCGCCGGCGGACGGCTTGACCAGCAGGGGAAACCCGACCGAGAGGGCGGCGGCCGCGAGTTCGGAGTTGCTGAGGCCGGCATCCGCGACGCCGGGAACGACAGGCACGCCGCGTTCACCGACCTTCTGTTTCGCGCGGATCTTGTCGCCCATCACGGTGAGAGCCTCCGGGCCGGGCCCGATGAAGACGAGGCCCGCGGCCACACAGGCCTCTGCGAACCCCGCGTTTTCGGCGAGGAAGCCATACCCGGGATGCACCGCCTCGGCGCCGGTCTCGAGGGCCGCCTGGATCAGTCGAGGGATGTTGAGGTAGCTGTCGGCAGCGCTCGCGGTGCCGATCCGCACAGCGACATCCGCGAGGGACACGTGCCGGGCACCGGCATCCGCGTCGCTGTAGACGGCCACCGAGCGGATGCCGAGCGAACGCAGTGTGCGGATGATGCGGCAGGCGATCTCGCCGCGGTTGGCGACGAGCACGGTATCGAACATGGCGGCGCGAGGGGAATTCGAGGTCATTGCGATCACATCCGGAAGACGCCGTAGGACACGTCCTCGAGCGGGGCGTGGGAGCACGCCTCGAGGGCGAGCCCCACGATCCGGCGGGTGTCGGCCGGGTCGATGATGCCGTCGTCCCAGAGTCGCGCGGTGGAATAGTAGGGGTTGCCCTGACGCTCGTACTGCGCGTTGATCGGGGCTCGGAATGCGGCATCCTCGTCATCGGTCCAGGTCGCGCCGGTGGCCTCGACCTGCTCGCGGCGGATGGTTGCAAGCACCGACGCCGCCTGTGGCCCGCCCATGACGGAGATGCGGCTGGCGGGCCACATCCACAGGAATCGTGGCGAATAGGCTCGGCCGGCCATCGAGTAGTTGCCGGCGCCGAAGGAGCCGCCGACGACGACCGTGAGTTTCGGCACCCGTGCGCAAGCAACGGCGGTTACCATCTTCGCGCCGTGCTTGGCGATGCCTCCCGCCTCGTACTCACGGCCCACCATGAAGCCGGTGATGTTCTGCAGGAACAGCAGGGGAATCTTGCGTTGGTCACAGAGTTCGATGAAGTGCGCCCCCTTCTGGGCCGACTCGCTGAAGAGCACGCCATTGTTGGCGATGATGCCCACCGGATGCCCGTGGATTCGGGCGAACCCGGTGACAAGGGTCTCTCCGTAGTTCTTCTTGAAATCGTGGAACTCGCTGCCGTCGACGATCCGCGCGATGATCTCGCGCACATCGTAGGGTGTCTGCAGATTGGTCGGCACGACCCCGTAGAGCTCCTTCGGGTCGACCGTCGGCGGCACCACGGGCTGCACGTCGTAGGGGCGGGGCGCGACGGGGGGAAGCATCCCGATGATGTCCCGCACGATCTCGAGCGCGTGCTGGTCGTTGTCGGCGAGGTGGTCGACTACCCCGGAGAGGCGGGCGTGCGTGTCGCCGCCGCCCAGGTCTTCTGCTGTCACGACCTCGCCGGTGGCGGCTTTCACGAGCGGTGGTCCGCCGAGGAAGATCGTGCCCTGACCCCGCACGATCACGGTCTCGTCGCTCATCGCGGGCACGTAGGCGCCGCCGGCGGTGCTGGAGCCGAGCACCGCAGCGATCTGGGGGATGCCGCGTGCCGACATCCGCGCCTGGTTGTAGAAGATCCGGCCGAAGTCGTCGCGATCGGGAAAGACCTCGTCTTGGTGCGGCAGGAATGCGCCGCCGGAGTCGACAAGGTAGATGCAGGGCAGCAGGTTCTCGGCCGCGATCTCCTGGGCACGCAGGTGCTTCTTCACGGTGAGCGGAAAGTAGGTTCCACCCTTCACCGTGGCGTCGTTGCAGACGATCATGCAGTGTCGACCGCTGACCAGCCCGATACCGGTGATCAGCCCCGCCGCGGGAGCCTCGTCGTCGTAGAGGCCCCACGCGGCGAGCGGGGCAATCTCGAGGAAGGGACTGCCCTGGTCGAGCAGGTGGTCGATTCGGTCGCGCGGGAGCAGCTTGCCCCGAGCAACGTGTCGGTCACGCGCTCGCGCGGATCCGCCGCGGGATACCTCGGCCAGCCGATCGCGCAACTCGGCGACCAACTCGCTCTGTGCCGCGACGTTGGCTTGGAATTCGGCACTCGCGGGGCGAGCGGCGGTGCGCAGTGTCTCCATCGACAGGTCCGTTCGGTGAGGCATTGCTGGTCAGATCAGGTTAGTCGTCACTAACTGAAAAGTCGAGACGCCGGACAGAGACGAAATAGAATCACCTGGGGGATAGCCCCGGAACCGCAATCAGGGGAGGCCGATCGGATGTCGCCCGCCCGCCGATTTCCGATCGCGTTCGTCGCACTGCTGGCCGGGGTCTCACTCTCCGGCTGCACCGCCGCGGTGCAGGCACCGCTGACGCGTCCCTCCGCCACGGAGTCGCCGACCGTGCCGTCGAGTTCGGCGACGCCGGTCACCCCGTCCTTCGTTCCGCACGGAACGGCGGCGGCCAACCGCGCCTGGTTCGACGCGGTCAACGCTCGGCTCTTCGCCGCCAACGCGGCAGCGAACGGCCGGTCGATCATCGATTCCCTGGTCTCCGCCGGTTTCGACAAGGCGGCGATGCAGGTCACCCCCGACTCGACCGCGATCAAGGGCCAGGTCGACTCGATCCTCTTTTCGGTGAAGATCGGCGATTCGTGCCTCCTCGGTCAGTACGGCGGCATCGGCTACAGCAGCGCGGTCGAACCGGCGCTTGCGAGCGGACTCTGCCTGATCGGCAAGACCCGCGTTATCGACTGGTAGCCGTCTCGCGGGAGAACCCGGTCGCAATCGGTTCGCCTAAACTTGCCCGCATGGCCGAATTCATTTACTCGATGGTCCGCGCCCGCAAAGCGGTCGGCGACAAGCTCATCCTCGACGACGTCACGATGTCGTTCTTTCCCGGCGCCAAGATCGGCGTCGTCGGACCGAACGGCGCCGGCAAGTCCACGATCCTCAAGATCATGGCCGGCCTCGACACTCCGAGCAACGGCGAAGCGCGACTGAGCCCCGGATACACCGTCGGCATCCTGATGCAGGAGCCGGAGCTCGACGAGACGAAGACCGTGCTCGAGAACGTGCAGGAGGGCGTCGGACCGATCAAGGCGAAGGTCGACCGTTTCAACGAGGTCTCCGCCGCGATGGCGGACCCGGATGCCGACTTCGACTCGCTGCTCGCCGAGATGGGGGTGCTGCAGGAGGCCATCGACGCCGCCGATGCCTGGGACCTCGACTCCCAGCTCGAGCAGGCGATGGATGCCCTGCGCACGCCGCCGGGAGACGCGACCGTCGCAAACCTCTCCGGGGGAGAGAAGCGCCGTGTCGCGCTCACCAAGCTCCTGCTGCAGAAGCCGGACCTCCTCCTTCTCGACGAACCGACCAACCACCTCGACGCCGAAAGCGTTCTCTGGCTCGAGCAGCACCTCGCCCAGTACCACGGCGCCGTTCTCGCCGTCACCCACGACCGTTACTTCCTCGATCACGTGGCCGAGTGGATCGCCGAAGTCGACCGCGGTCACCTCTACCCCTACGAGGGCAACTATTCGACCTATTTGGAGAAGAAGGGCGCCCGCCTCGAAGTGCAGGGCAAGAAAGACGCCAAACTCGCAAAGCGTCTGTCGAGCGAACTCGAGTGGGTGCGAAGCAACGCCAAGGGCCGCCAGGTCAAGTCGAAGGCGCGTCTCGCGCGCTACGAGGAGATGGCGAACGAGGCGGAGAAGACGCGCAAGCTCGACTTCGAAGAGCTGGTGATCCCGGTGGGTCCGCGTCTCGGCGCGCAGGTGATCGACGCCAAGAAGCTCGAGAAGGGCTTCGACGGCCGGGTGCTCATCGACGGCCTGAGTTTCACCCTGCCGCGCAACGGAATCGTGGGAGTCATCGGCCCGAACGGTGTCGGTAAGACGACCCTCTTCAAGACGATCACCGGCCTCGAGCCGCTCGACGGCGGTGACCTGAAGATCGGGGAGACCGTCGACATCTCCTATGTCGACCAGGATCGGGGCGGCATCGACCCGACGAAGACCCTCTGGGAGGTCGTGTCCGACGGGCAGGACTACATCCAGGTGGGCAAGACCGAGATCCCCTCCCGAGGCTACGTTTCCCAGTTCGGCTTCAAGGGTCCCGACCAGCAGAAAAAGGCGGGTGTGCTCTCCGGTGGCGAGCGAAATCGCCTCAACCTCGCTCTCACCCTCAAGCAGGGCGGAAACCTCCTGTTGCTCGACGAACCGACCAACGACCTCGACGTCGAGACCCTCGGCAGCCTCGAGAACGCGCTGCTCGAGTTCCCCGGATGCGCCGTGGTCATCACCCACGATCGGTGGTTCCTCGATCGCATCGCCACGCACATCCTGGCCTACGAGGGCACCGACGCGAACCCGGGGCACTGGCACTGGTTCGAGGGCAACTTCGAATCCTACGAAGAGAACAAGATCGAACGCCTCGGACCGGATGCGGCCAAGCCGCACCGCTCGGCGTACCGCAAGCTCACCCGAGACTGACGCCGGTGGCGCGGCTTCATATCCCCACGGTGTTGCGCTGGGGGGATCTCGACGCCTACGGGCACGTGAACAACGTCTCTGTCCTGCGCCTGCTGGAAGAAGCCCGGGTGCACGCCCTGTGGATGCCGGACGACGAATCGGAACGCCGGTCCAACCCGGCGAGTGCCGTGCTGGATGCGCGACTCGGTTCCGACACTCTGAGCATCATCGCGCGCACGGAGATCGAGTATCTCCGAACGATCGGCTATCGCCGGAGCCCTCTGGACATCCAGGTCTGGATCGGCCGCCTCGGCGGTGCGGATCTCGACGTCTGTTATGAGATCCGGTCACCGCTCGGTTCGGAACGGAGCGAGGTGTATGCGCGGGCCACGACCCGGGTCGTACTGTGCGACTCGCAGACCCTGAACCCGCGCCGGCTGCGCGCGGGGGAGCGAGCGGCGTGGAAGCCATTCGTCGAAGAACCGCTGGTCTTCACGCGGCGCTGAGGCGCGCTTCCGGCACGGTGCTCCTTCGGTTTCTGGCCCATTTCGGGTTTTGCTCCATTTCGGGTCTTGGGTGACGGACCCGGTCCAGATCGCACGCGCACCCGACTATCCGATCCGAAGGACCGTGACGACGGATCCCACGGCGAGCACGACGACGACCACCGCGAGCGCGATGGTGATGACTCGGTGCGCGATCGTGCCAGGTACACGGTGGGCGAGTGCGACATCCGGAGCAGAGACGGAGCGGAACCCGAACCACTGGAGTGCTGCCACGAGGAAGGTCGCGACGGCCCACGGCAGCGGAGGCAGCCCGTTGAACCCGTAGTCCAATCAGGCGGTCACGACCGTGCCCCCGGAGACCGTCACCCTGATCGCGGTGAGTCCCGTCACTGCAGGGCCGTTGAGCACGGCACCGGTGTCGGCGTTGAACCGGGAACCGTGGCACGGGCAGTCGAACTCTTTAGTGCCCGATCCTACGAGGCAGCCCTGATGCGGGCAGATCGCGCTGAAACACATGACGGTGCCAGCGGTCGGCCGGGAGAGCAGCACCGGGACATCCCCGATCTTCGCCGCTTTCGTGCCACCGACGGGGATGTCGGCCACGTTTACGACCCCGGTTCCTGCGGGGATCTTCGGGGCCGTGGATCCCGTACCGGGTCCGCTCGATGGCGATGAGCTGCAGGCGGCGAGCGCGAGGGTTCCCGCCCCGACGACGGTGGCACCCCCGGCACTGATGAGCGCGCGGCGGGAGAGAGACGGTGGTGGAGCCATGAGCTTGTCCTCCGAGGGTGAGTGACGAACAACGAGAAAATCCTGTCATCTGTACGGACGAAGCCCGTGCAAAATCGGTTCAATTCGACTGGGAATGAACCGAGAGAGCTCGCACTTGGTTCGTTACTTGCCGGGAGGACGGGGATGGCTGACGAGCGGGCAGAGCTGCCGCGCACGCTTCACGATGAGCTCGCGCCACCGCGGTGGCGCTGCATCGTGTTGCTCACCGGCGACCGGCGTTTCGCCGACGCCGATGTCGCAGCCTCGCGTCCTCGGCGCGTCGGAACGGCGTGGCACGAACGGAACACGAGACGACGCCGCCGCGACCCGCGTGTCGGCCAAGAACCCTACTTTGCGGCGGGCGTCGTGATCTTCGCCTCGGCAGGGGTGAGCGCCCACCAGACTCCGCCGACTCCCCGGCCCGCTGTGTCCCCGGCCTTGGTGTCTTGTCCGAAGGTGTAGATCGGCCAACCATCAACCGTGATCTGCTTGCTCCCGTCGACTCGGGTGATGGTCCCGATGGTTCCGGTCACGCCCGTGACGACCGGTGTGGCTGCTGTGGTGGTGATCGCCGGCCAGAGCGTCGCGCATTGACCGGCACACGCGCTACTGGTGGCATTCTGCGTGTCTTTGTCGAACCTGTAGGCGGTCATGCCCCTCGCGTCGACGACGATGTCGCCGAGCGATCCGCTCGTCGTTGTGAGCTCCGCGGGGGCCGTGGAGGCCGAGCGGGACGGCGTGGTTCCGGTGCCGCTCGAGGAAGACGGGTCGACGAGCACCCGGCGAGGGCGAGAGCCGCCAGAGCTGTGGTGGCGCGGGCGATGCTGAACCTCGATATGGTCTACACGATGAACCTCTTCTGATGGTGATGGATGCTCGCGACGAGCGAGTGGGCGGCGTTGCGCCGTTGATGTGACGACGAGATGACCGGGGGTCGTGTTCACCGGTTTCGAGGATCGATGGTGAATCGGCGCCCGGGGCTGGGAATTCGGGGCAGTTCGCTCGGCGAATGAACGAACGGGTGCCTCCGCCCGTTGTTAGGAGCAGAGGCCATTGTCAGAGTCGGAGGTGGGCGTGGCAGACGAGCAGGCCGAACTCCTTCGTACTCTCCACGACGCTTACGTTCCCGCGCTGTTTCGGTACGTCACCCGACTCACGCGGGACTACTGCTTGGCGCATGATGTCGTGCAGGAAGCCCTTCTGCGCGCCTGGCGGCGTCCGGCGATTCTCGAGCAGAATACCGAGGCGGCACGCGCCTGGCTGTTCACCGTGGCGCGAAACCTGGTGATCGACGATCGACGGAGTGCGCGCTTCAGCCACGAGATCACCATCGAGAATCTCCCGGAAAGTGCGGTTGCGGATGATTCGGACACAGTGCTCGACAGGTGGTTGCTCTCGCACGCGCTGCTATCGCTGTCGCTGTCGCTTGAGCATCGTACGGCGGTGGTCCGCGTCTACTATCTCGGCCAGTCCGCTGGGGAGATCGCGGCGAAGGAGAACATTCCCGAAGGAACGGTGCGCTCGCGTGTCCACTACGCGTTGCGTGCCCTCCGGCTAGCGCTACCGGAACGAGGTGTCACCCAATGAATGAGCACCCCGATGCCTTCCGGGACTGGGATTCGGCCTACGTGCTCGGCATGCTGGCCCCGGAGGACCGGCGCGCCTTCGAGCATCACCTCCCCACCTGCGCGGCCTGCTCTGCCGCCGTGGCGGACCTCGCGGGTGTGCCGGGTATCCCGAGCGACCTCTCCGCCGCTGAGGCGGTCGCGCTCACCCTGCCGCCCGACGACGGGCCCCCGCGCACCGGGCTTCACGAACCCGTTCTCGTGCAGCGGTTCGCGGCATCGGTCGGGCGTCGGCGCCGCTCCGTGCGCCTGCGCATCGGGGCATTCGCCCTCGCCTCGGCGGCCGTACTTGGGTTCGGCGGCCTCGTCGTCGGATCGTCGATCTCCGACCATCGGCCGACGGCGAAGCAGTCGGTTGCCGCGTCTGCGCAGACTGCCGCACCATGCGCCATGCGTCAGGTGGTGTCCGGATCGATGACGGCGGAGCCTGCCGTACCGGAGAAAGGCTGGGGAACGCGCTTCGATTGGAACTGCACCTATCTCGCCGACGACTGGACGGCTGACCCGCCGGCCTACGATCTGGTGACCACCGGAACCGACGGCACCCGGTCGACCGTGGCGACCCGGACCGCCACGAAGTCGACCGCGGTCGGACTGGTGGCCTCCACGGCGATCGCGACCAGACATCCGATCGATCGAGATCTGCTCTGGCGGCGTCACTCTCCTGCAAGACACCCCGTAGCTTTCTAGAATCGTGAGAAGGGCCATTGGCGCCCGTGACGGAAGCAGGAGCGGATGCCCGAACCGGAGGTGATCGCGGGTGAACTTCGTGCGATGCTCTCGGGAACGATCGAGCGGCTCGAGGTGATGGGCATCGCGGACGAGGCCATTGCGACGCTGCGACCGGCCCGCCGCGTCGCGCTGATCCCGCGACCGGCCGTGATGGATGCCGACGGCCGGGCCTGGCGTCTCGGAGTGCTGCTTCTTAGCCGCGACGGGCGGCTCTTCGCCACGGGCGGAATCACGCGAGCCGTCGAGCTGACCCACGAGACCGTGTACATGAATGCGGAGGCCATGCACCGCCGTGAACTGCGCCTCGCCGCGACCCGCGGCGGCTTCGCGCTCGGCGACACCGTGAATTTCGACGTAACCGAGATCGCGCTGGATGCCGCGAGCCTGGATACGGAGACGGGGCCGCTGTCGCTGCGGGCCGGCACGGTGATGGTGCGCTGGGTCGTGGGTGAGGGTGACACGGGACTTACGTGCCTCGACTCGTATCTTCTCGAGCGCACCAACATCCTCGCGGGTGATTGACGGGTCAGTCCCGTCGCGGCACCCGCACCATTCCCTCCTGGGCCACGCTCGCCAGCAGCACGCCGTCGCGGGTGAAAATGCGTCCGAGCGAGAGTCCCCTGCCACCGGTGGCGTTCGGAGACTCCTGCGCATAGAGCAGCCACTCGTCGACCCGGCCGAAGCGGTGGAACCACATGGCGTGGTCGAGGCTGGCCGCCTTCAGACCGGGAGTCGACCAGGCCACGCCGTGCCGACGGAAGATCGGTTCGAGGATCGAGTAGTCGCTCGCGTACGCCAGCGCGGCGCGGTGGAGGTTGGGGTCGTCGGGGAGTCTCCCGGTCGCCTTCAACCAAACGGCCTGGTGCGCGACCTGCGGGCCGTCCACGGCAAGAAACAGCGGGGAGGGCACGTGGCGCATGTCGAACGGTCGACCGATCGCCCACTGCTGGGCGATCGGATGCTCGACGCCCGCGAGCACCTCGGCGGCGGTCGGCAGGTCCTCGGGCTGTGGCAGATCGGTGGGCATCTCGACCTGATGTTCCAACCCGCCGTCGGCGTCCTGGAACGACGCGATCATGGAGAGGATCGGCATACCGGACTGGTACGCCTGGGTGCGACGAGTCGAAAACGAGCGGCCGTCGTGGATGCGATCGACCGAAAAGGTGATGGGAAGGTCGATGTTTCCGGGCCGGAGGAAGTACCCGTGTAACGAGTGGATGAAGCGATCCTCGGCGATGGTGCGCTGGGCGGCCACGAGGGACTGGGCGAGCACCTGGCCGCCGAACACCCGGCCGAGCGCCGACCATTGGCTCTGGCCGATGAAGATGTCTTCTCCGGTGCGGGCCTGCGTGTCGGTGAGATCGAGGGCGGAGAGAAGGTCGACGAGCGGGTCGGTCATGGTCTACTCTCGTGGTCGAGCGGTCACGGGGCAGCGAGAACCCCGGCGCTCATATAGTTTAGATAACAGATGAGCCAGACATTCTCTCTAGTTGACTCCCTCTCCCTCGGCGACCTGCAGGTATTCCTCAGCCGTGCCCAGCGCGTGGAGGACGGTTCCGTGCGCCTGATCGCCGGATCGGGGGTGCTTGCGGTGTACGTGGCCGTATTGGTACCTGCCGGCCTGCTCGATGAGAGTCCAACGGTGCTCGGGCTTCGCACTTTCGCCCTGACCGGGCCGGATTCGTTCGATGCGGTGGTGCCCGTCCGCTCGCTGCTCGAGCGCGTCAATCGGCTTCAGGGCGAGCTGGCCGACCCCGCTGCTGCCGTCACGGTGAACCTGCCGATGCAGGTGAACACCGTGACCTGGGCCGCGATCTCGCCACCCCGCGGCGGTTGGAAGTCGCTCGAGACGATCGATGCGTCCGCTCTCGAATCGGTCGCGAAGGCCGGTATCGACGAGGTCGCGGCGGCCATTCCGAACGGCACCGGAGAGCAGATCGTGCAGCGTGTGCGCGCCGAGGTGTGGGGGCACCCGATCGTCGGGCTCGAATACGTCCCTGCCGGTGCGGCCTTCGCCGCACTCTCGCTCGGGTTTCTCGGCGGCTCGGGTACCGTCCGCGTCTTCGAGACCGGTCCCTGGACGCGACTGACCTCGGAGCGCGGTCACGTGCTCGTGAAGCGTCGCGCCTGGAGCCTTCAGCGCTGAGGGCTGTGCCCTCCTGGACCGAGTGAGGGGTGCACCTCGCACTTCCCCTTCGCCTGGTGTCAACTTCGCATGCTTGCGGGCGTCGAATCCGTGCGATGTTGACCCGGGGACACTCCGTTAGGTTCGGGTCAGGGTCAGGGTCAGGGTCAGGGTCAGGGTCAGGGTTAGGTTCGGGTCAGGGCCACAATCGGGATGACCCGAACCGTCTTCGCCTGGTACCCGGCGAAGACGGGGTTGGTCGAGCCGAACTTCGCATACAGCCGGGCCCGTAGTTCGCCGGTCACCTGCCGTGCGATCGCGGTGTACCTCTCGATCCCGTCTTCGGTTGCGGCATCGACCGAGACCTCCGGGTGCGCACGAAGGTTCTGGAACCAGGCCGGATTTGTCGGAGCGCCGGCCTTGGAGGCGACCACATATCGGGTGTTCCCGTCGACGAAATACACCATCGGCGCCACGCGATTCTCGCCCGACTTTGCCCCTGTCGTCGTGAGCAGCAAGGTGCGCACCGGCGAAGGGACCACCGACGGTGCCGTTGTTCGCGTGGAACTCTGAGATGATCCAGTCGTCGAATCCTGTCATGGAGCAATCCTCGCAAACTCAGACGGAACTCGCGGCCGCGCGCCCCGCGATCCTCCCCGAGAAGAGGCAACCGCCGAGGAAGGTGCCCTCGAGCGAGCGATAGCCGTGCATCCCGCCGCCGCCGAATCCGCTTGCTTCGCCCGCGGCATACAGTCCAAGGATCGGCGAACCGTCGGCGTCTAGCGCTCGCCCGTCGAGATCCGTTTCGATG
>JANMBI010000086.1:0-6388 GCA_031360325.1 Frigoribacterium sp.
GAGCTCGCCGACGAATCGTCGGCAGTCGTCATCGGTGCGCCGGGCACGGGCAAGACGACGACGCTTGTAGAACTGGTCGCCCACCGACTGGAGAAACGGGGCTTCGCTCCGGAAGCGGTGCTCGTGCTCACCGCGAGCCGCGCCACGGCGACGCGGCTGCGCGACATCCTCGCCCTCCGACTCGGTGTTCCGACGAACGGTCCTCTTGCGCGCACCGTCAACTCGCTCGCCTTCGAGATCGTCGGCGATTCCGCTCGGGCTGCCGGGGTCGTGGCGCCGCGACTTGCCACCGGTGCCGATCAGGACGGCGACATCGCCGAGCTCATCGACGGGCATCTCGAAGAGGGTACCGGACCGGTCTGGCCGGATCCGATCACGCCCGACGTGCGGCGGCTGCGCGGATTCCGCACCGAACTGCGTGAGCTGCTCGGCCGGGCCACGGAGTACGGCCTGACTCCGGAGGGACTGCGGAAGCTCGGCGAGCAGCGCAATCGCCCGGAGTGGAGCGCCGCTGCCGGGTTCATCGCCGAATACCTGTCGGTGGTGAGCAGCTCCCGAACCCACCAGCTCGACTCGACCGAGCTTGTGCAGTTCGCCATCGCCGCAATCGGGCGCGGGGAGGCCGCCCGAGCCGTCGACCGGTTGCGGCTCGTGATCGTCGACGATCTGCAGGAAGCGACCCGGTCGACCATCGGCCTGCTCGCGGCCCTCTCGGCCCGCGGAGTCTCTGTCATCGCCTTCGGGGACCCGGACATCGCCGCGAACGCGTTCCGCGGCGGCGAACCCGACGCCCTCTCGCGACTCGGGAGTCTCCTCGGCCTGCCTCGCCTGTCGACTCTCACCCTCTCGACGACGCACCGGCAGGGCGCGATCCTCCGCGATTTCACCCGCCGCGCCACGGAGCGTATCGGCACAGCGGGCATCGTCGGGCAGCGGGCCGCGACCCCGAGCACGGACCGGATCGCTTCTGACCGCGTACCGGTGCTCGATCCGGTGCTCAAGATCCTCGCCGAGAGCCCGGCCCGCCAGTGGGCGGGTATCGCCCGCCAGCTTCGGGAGCGCCACCTCCTCGACGGAATCGACTGGAATCGAATGGCCGTGGTGGTGCGCAGCGGATCCCACGTGCCGCTGATCGCGCGAGCGCTCGCCCTCGCCGAAGTGCCGACCCGCACCTCCGTCGGCACGCGCGCCCTCCGCGACGATCGGGCCGCCCGTGGCCTGCTCACCTTCGTCGACGTCGGGATCGGTCGCGCCCCCCTCGATGCCGGCATCGCCGAAGAGTTGCTTGTCGGCCCGTTCGGCGGTCTCGACCGACTCACTCTCCGCCGACTCCGGCTCGCTCTTCGCGCTGAGGAAATCGCCGGCGGAGGCGGTCGGTCGAGTGACGATCTCCTGGTCGAGGCTCTCGTCGCTCCCGGCCGGTTCGCGACGATCGACCACCGAGTCGGGCGCAGCGCGGATCGCGTCGCCCGAACCCTCGGCGCCCTCCGCGCCGCAGCGATCGACGGAGCGACGATCGAGGAACTGCTCTGGTTGGCCTGGGATCGGAGTGGCCTCGCCTCCGAGTGGTTCACCCGGGCGACGAACGCAGGCATCGCCGCCGACGAGGCCAATCGTGACCTCGATGGCGTCGTCGCCCTCTTCACCGCCGCCAAGCGCTTCGTCGAGCGCCAACCGGGAACACCGGCCCGGGTCTTTCTCGACGATGTACTCGACGCGGAGGTACCGGAGGACACGCTCTCGCCACAGTCCCTCTCCGAGTCGGTTCTCGTCACCACCCCGTCCGGCACCGTCGGGCTTGAGTTCGACATCGTGGTGGTCGCCGCGCTTCAGGACGGCGTCTGGCCCAACCTCCGGCTTCGGGGCTCCCTGCTCTTCCCGCAGGACCTGGTACGGGTCATGACCGGACTCGGCGACGTTCCGCTCGACGAACGCCGGCAGGTACGCGACGACGAGCTGCGGATGTTCGCGCTCGCCGTGTCCCGAGCTCGCCAGCAGGTCATCCTCGCCGCCGTCGACAACGAGGACGAGTCGGCGAGCGTGCTGTTCGCACTCGCGCCGTCGAGCGCACCCGTGCTCGACACCGCTGCCGTGCGGCCCCTTTCCCTGAGAGCGCTCACCGGAAGAATCCGGCGGGATCTCGTGCAGGAGAATCGCACTCGGGCGGAACGCTCGGCCGCGGCGTCCGCTCTTACCCGGCTCGCAGTGGAGGGCGTTCCGGGTGCCGATCCGCGCGACTGGCATGGACTCCTCGAGCCGTCGACGACCGCGCCGGTCTTCGACGACAACGAGCGGGTACCCGTCTCCCCGTCCCGCCTCGAGGCGTTCGAGGAGTCGCCGGTGGACTGGTTCATCGATTCGGTGTCCGGTGCCCAGTCGAGCACGGCGATGGGGCTTGGCACGATCGTGCACTGGGCGATGGAGACCGCCACCGACTCGACGGTCGACGCCGTCTGGCGGGCCATCGAGAGTCGCTGGACGGAGCTCGCCTTCGAGTCTCCGTGGCTCGCCGAGCAGCAGAAGCGCGCCGCGCGAGTGCTCGCGGCGGGAGTGGCCGAGTACCTCGCGGACTTCGCTCGGGATGGCAAAACGCTCGTCGGCGCGGAGAGCCGGTTTTCGATCGAAATCGATCGCGCGACCGTGAACGGGTCGATCGATCGCGTCGAGCGGAGTTCCGATGGCGCGGTCGTGATCGTCGATCTCAAGACGGGGAATCCGATCGTGCCGCAGCCGAAGATCGACGCCCATCCCCAGCTCGGCACCTACCAGCTCGCCTACGTGCACGGCGTGCTGGACGAGTTTCTCGACGCACTGGGGGAGCATCACTCCGGCGGCGCGAAACTCCTCTTCGTGAAGAAGGGCCGGGGCGGCAAGCCGTATCGTGAGGGAGTCCAGGATGCGCTCGACGAGGAACGGCTTGAGGGATTCCGCGTGCGCATCCGGCAGGCCGCCATCGGCATGGCGGCGGCGGCTTTCGAGGGTGCGCTCGACCTTGAGGCGTGGGGGTCGTTCGACCTCGGCGCGAAAAAGCTCCATCGGGTGAGGTCGGTATCGAGTGATTGACGCGCACCCAGGAGCCGAGGGGTGGCGAGCGAACACCGGCGCGCGCTATGTCAGCGCCGATGACATCGCGGATGCCCTCCATCGCCCCCGTCCCACCGCCGAGCAACGGGCGGTCATCGAATCGCCGCTCGCACCGGGACTCGTCATCGCCGGCGCCGGAAGCGGGAAGACCGAGACCATGGCGAACCGCGTGCTCTGGCTGCTCGCGAACGGCACGGTGCGGTCCGGGCAGATCCTGGGCCTCACCTTCACCCGAAAGGCGGCGGGAGAACTCTCGTCGCGCATTCGTGAGCGCATCTCCGAGCTGCACCAGGCTGGGCTCCTCGCCGGCGAGTACGACGAGTTCGACCCGCCGTCGGTAGCCACCTACAACTCGTTCTCCAACCGGATCTATTCAGAAAACGCGATCCTGCTCGGGCGGGAGAGCGACGGACCGGTGCTCGGCGAGGCATCCGCGTGGCAGCTCGCTCGCTCGATCGTGACCACCTCGACCGATGAGCGCCTTCCGGCGCTCGACAAGAGCGTCGATTCGGTGACCAAGGCGGTGCTCTCCCTGGCACACGCGGTGAGCGAGAATCTGGTCGATCCGGCGGAGGTCGCCGCCTTCGCCAACAGGTTCAGCGCACTCGCCGACCTTCCCCCCGGTGGCCGTGGGAGCTATGAGGAGGTGGTGTCTCTTACCTCGACGGTGGGCGCGCTCCCCGTGTTGCTGGGGCTCGCGAGCCGCTTCTCCGAGGCGAAGGCTCGTCGAGGCTTTGTCGAGTACTCGGACCAGGTCGCCCTCGCGCTTCAACTCGTGCGTGAGGTGCCGAGAATCGCCGATGAGCTCCGCGAACAGTATCGGGTGGTGTTGCTCGACGAGTATCAGGACACGAGCACCGTGCAGACTTCGCTCCTCTCCGAACTCTTCTCCGGTCGGTCGGTGATGGCAGTCGGAGACCCCAACCAGTCGATCTACGGATGGCGCGGGGCGAGTGCCGCGAACCTCGACGGTTTCGCGCGGCAATTCGCGGCCGCCCCCGACGGATGTTTCGCTCTCACCACGTCGTGGCGTAACGGGCACGATATCCTCGCCGTCGCCAATACGATCGTCCGGCCGTTTCGCGATGGTTCCGCCCAGTCCCTGGTTGATCGCCTCGAGGCAGGGCCGTCGGCATCCGCCTTCCCCGTCGCGGTCATCGTCGAGGACACCCTCCCCGCAGAGGCGGATGCCGCCGCGCGGTGGTTGAAGGAGCGGTTGGTCGTGCCGCTCGGCACGCCCCCTCCCACCGCCGCGGTGCTGTTTCGCGCGCGCAAGACACAGGGTGCGTTCATCGCGGCCCTTCGTGCGCACGGGGTGAAGTTCCACGTGCTCGGACTCGGCGGTCTGATGGCCGAGCCGGAGATCGCCGACCTGGTCTCGGCGCTCGCCGTGATCAACGATCCGACCGCGGGCTCGGAACTGGTGAGGCTTCTGGCAGGGTCGCGCTGGCGGATCGGTGCGAAGGACCTGCATTCGCTCGGTCGACTTGCGTCGTGGTTGCGCGATCGAGACGCCGCCCAGCGGGTCCTCGACGATGACGTGAAAGCGGCGTTTCGGGCATCGGTCGCCGAGGGGGAGGGGGGCTCGATCGTCGATGGGCTCGACTTCCTTGCGACGGCCCGGGATGGCCACGGTCAGCTCGAGCGCTTCAGCGAGGCGGGTCTTGAGCGGCTCCGGGACGCCGGTCGCACCTTTGCGAGACTGCGCGCACGCGCCGGCCTCGACCTTCTCGACTTCGTCACTTTCGTCGAACAGGACCTTCTGCTCGATATCGAGATCGCCGCGAACGAGACCCGCTCGCAGGGGGCGGCGAACATGGAGGCATTTCTTGATGCACTGAGCGGCTACCTGGCGGTGGATGACTCGGCGAGTCTTGGCGGCTTCCTCGCCTGGCTGCGGGAAGCGGAGTGGCGAGACAATCTGATGCCTCGGCCGGAAGATCCGGAGCCGGGAACGGTGCAGCTGCTCACGATCCACGGCGCGAAGGGACTGGAGTGGGACCTCGTGGTCGTACCGAGGCTGGTCGACGGAGAGTTGCCTGGATCCCCCCGTGATGGCTCGAACGGCTGGCTGTCGTTCGGGGTTTTGCCCTATGCCTTCCGCGGTGATGCCGCCGAGCTGCCCTCCTTCGACTGGCAGTCCCCGAGCACCCGCAAAGAGCTGCTCGACAGCCAAAAATTGTTCAGGGCGGAGGTTCGCGAGCGGCACGACGATGAGGAGCGGCGGCTTGCCTACGTTGCGGTGACGCGAGCCAGGCATTCGCTGCTGCTCACCGCCTCCTTCTGGGCGACTCAGGCGAGCCCGCGGCGACCGAGCAGCTTCCTGCGCGAGCTCGAGAGCGCGGGGGTGATCGGCGAGCTGCCGCTCGAGAGCGAGCACGCCGAGAATCCGCTCGGGGCGGAGGCCAATCTCTTCTCCTGGCCGATGGACCCGCTCGGGTCGCGACGCCCGGCTGTGGAGCGCGCCGCCGAACTGGTTCGGGGAGCGACCCCGGGTGCCGAGGGCTCGTGGGCGCGCGAACTCACGCTGCTGCTCGAGGAGCGGCAGCGGCACATCCGGTCGACCGGGCTCGTGGAGCTGCCGACCCGGGTTTCGGCTTCCCGCTTCAAGGACTTCGTGAGCGATCCGGCCGCGGTGGCGGCATCCCTGCGTCGACCGATGCCCGAGCGGCCGTTTCGCGCGACCCGGCTCGGCACCCTCTTTCACGAGTGGGTCGAGCATCGCTACGGCGTGCACGGTACCGCGGAGGAGCTCGATTCCCTGCCGGGGGAGCTCGACATCGACGCGTCCGAGTCGGGTGGATCCGCGTTCGGCGAGTCGGGGACGATCGAGCCGGATGGCCTCGCGGAACTCATTGCCACCTTCGAACTCTCCGAGTTCGCGGCCCTCACGCCGGAGGAGGTGGAGATCGAAATCCACCTGATCCTCGACGGGGAGGTGATCGTGTGCCGACTCGACGCCGTCTATCGCATGGAGGGGCGCTACCGGGTGGTGGACTGGAAGACCGGCAAAGCTCCGCGTGACGCCGAGGACCTCGAGGCGAAGCAACTGCAACTCGCGCTGTACCGCCTGGCGTTTGCGGAGTGGAAGGGCATCGACCCCGAGTTGATCGATGCGGTCTTCTACTATGTGGCCGACGACCGCGTCATCCGCCCCGAGCGAATCTACGGGCGCGGCGAGCTCGTCTCGCTCTGGCGGGGTATCGCTCGCTGACGGCCGCGGCCAGCCCGCCTTCGCGCACCTTCGCGCCCGCGAGTGACACGTGCGCCCGAACGTTCGGGCGCACGTGTCACTCGCGGGCGC
>JANMBI010000095.1:0-4959 GCA_031360325.1 Frigoribacterium sp.
TCGGCCGAGTCGCTCGGGTATGTGCCCAACGTTCTTGCCCGGTCGATGAGGGCAGGCAAGACGCAAACCATCGGCCTGATCATCACCGAGGTCGGATTGAGCGTCTTCGACCTCGCCGTTCGTGCGGTGATCGAAGCCGCCCATCGACTGGGATATCAGGTGCTCGTCGCCAACACCAACGAAGACCTCACCGCGGAGCGAGACTCCGTGCGGGTCATGCTCGAAAAGCAGGTGGACGGGGTCATTCTGGTGCCGAGTTCCGTCGACGATCTGAGGTTCATCAGCCCCCCGGCGCTCAAGGGCAAGCCGATGACTCTGCTCGATCGCACCCTGGCGACCCTCGACATCCCGAGCATCTCGGCCGACAACCGTCAAGGAGTTCGGGATGCGCTCGATCACTTCATCGCCAAGGGGCATGCGCGCATCGGGCTTGTCGTGGTGACGTCGAACATTCAGACCGAGACCTCCGTACGTCCCCACGGGCTGGTCTCCACCCTGCACGACCGCACCGAGGGGTTCCTCGAAGGAATGGCCGCCGCGGGGCTCCCGGTGCACCACGACTGGGTGCGATTCGCCCCCGACGGCGGGGAGTCTGCGCGACAGTCGGTGCGCACTCTTCTCGACTCGGCCAACCCACCGACCGCCATCCTCGGTTCCAATGCCAATGTGTCCCTGGCGATGCTGAGCGTCGCGAAGGAACGCGGACTTGTGGTGGGGCACGACATCTCACTCATCGGCTTCGACGATGCGCCGTGGGCACCAGTGCTCACACCCGGGTTGAGCGTCGTCGACCTGCCCATCGAGGCGATGGCCGAAGCCGCTGTGAAGAACCTCGTCGCCCAGATCGCCGGCACCGGCTCATCGTCGGACGCCGCCGACGCGGTCACAGCGTCGACCTCGACATCGACCTCGACCCCGGCCTCCGTCGTGCTGCCGATGCGGCTCATCATCCGCGGGTCCGTTGGTCCAGCCCCGAGCGCGACGAATCCCGGCCGGATTGCCGAGGACGCATGACGATCGCCCTGTTCGCGGAGTTCACCGCACATCCGGGAAACCGAGCGGCGGTGGCAGACCTCATAGCCCAGTTCGCGGCCCGGGTGCGCGACGAGCCCGGAAACCTCACCTTCGACCCCTACCACCGAGTGGACGCGCCCGATACGGTATTCGTGTACGAGGCCTATCGGGACGAAGAGGCCTTCGAGCACCATCTCGCCAGTGACCACGGACGTGATTTCAACCGACGGCTCGGCGAACTGGTGGTCGGAGGCGGTTCTCGACTGACGATGTTGGCCCCGATCACCGTTACCGCGGCGGTCGCCGAGGTTCCGAAGGGAATGCACACACGATGAACTCGGGCACGCCCTCCCCGACCCGGGTACTCGTGATCGGCGAATCGCTCATGGACGTCGTGAGTTCGCCATCCGGTGTGGATGAACACGCCGGTGGGTCACCCATGAACGTCTCGGTCGGTCTCGCCCGACTCGGGCGCCCCGTTCAGTTGCTCACCCGCATCGGATCGGATGACCGCGGCGCTTCGATCGCGGCCTCCCTGACGCGATCCGGCGTCGGCCTTTTTCCGGGGTCGATCGTCGGCGGTGCGACCTCCACGAGCACGGCGACCCTCGACGCGAGCGGCTCGGCCAACTACGATTTCTCGATCGAGTGGTCTCTGGACTTCGTGACCGAACTTCCCGGCAGCCCCATCGTGCACACCGGGTCTATCGCCGCCTTCCTCGAGCCCGGGGCGTCCGAGCTCGAGGCTCTTCTCGAGGCCCTTCCCGGGACCGCGGGTGCCGGGCGTCCGATCATCACCTTCGATCCCAACATCCGCCCCTCGATCATCGGCCCACGCGCCGAGTCCCTCGGTGTGGTGGAGCGGCTTGCGGCGTTGGCGACGGTGGTGAAGGTGAGTGATGAAGACGCTCTGTGGCTCTTCGGGGAACTCGGACCGGACGAGGTGGTCGACAGGTTGCTCGCGATCGGCGCGACCCTCGCCATTGTCACACTCGGAGCGGCGGGGGCCGTCCTCGGCACCGCACGACATCGTGTCCGTGTTCCAGGGCGCCGCGTCACCGTGGCTGACACGATCGGTGCGGGTGACTCGTTCATGAGCGCCGTCGTGCAGAAGATCGCCGCGATGCTCGACTCCGGAGTGGATGCCGCGGCCATCGTCGACGGAAGCGCGATCGATGCCGGCACCCTGGTCGAGATCGGCGAATTCGCCGTTACCTGCGCGGCGATCACGGTCTCGCGGGTCGGATCGAACCCGCCGACCATGCTCGAGGCCCTCGGCTAGAACCGCACCGCTTCGCGCTCTGCCGAAGCCGGTTCGGGTGCTCGGCCCACAGCTCGCACGCGTCAGCTCACGTGAACGGCCGGTCGCCTCTTGGCATCCCTCTCCGACTCGCGAAGCACCTCCCGGGTCACCGGGGCAACGTCCCCCACTCCCGTGATGAGGAACTTGAACATGTTCGAGATCGGATTCCCCTGGCTCCACTCGAAGTAGATCGTCGGCACGACACCCGTTTCGTCGCGAATCTTGAGCAGAACGGCGGCGATCGTGTTGGGGATGTTTCCGCTGTTGACTTCGAGAACTCGATAGCCGTGTTTGTCGACGCCACGCACGAGGAGGTCCTCCTCGAAGTCCGACGAATCCGCTGGGTGCACTTCGAGGAAGATGATCTTCGACTTCGGCGGGATGTGACTGAACCGACGCTCGTCGGAGTTCTTGTTCCGATATTCCGCCACGCTGTCGTCATCCGGCTCGTGCGCGATGATCCGGATGTTTCCGTGCGCCGCATCGGTCGTGACGAAGTCGAGCGCGCCGTCGTCGAGCTCCACCGAACTGGCCCGAATCTGCAGCGAACGTTGCACGCGCGAGACGATCGAGATCACGAGGATGCCGAGGATGAAGAGCGCCGCGATGCGGATGCCGTCCGGTCGCTCGCGAATGTTCTGGAGGGTCGTGTAGAGGAAGACGACTGCAACGATCGCGAAACCGATGGTGCGCTTGCGTTCCTTCCGTTTGAGCGCCGACAGGGTCACCGCGACGGATGCGGAGGTGATGAGCACGAGCACCCCGGTGGCATACGCGCCACCCTGCGCGTCGACGTTGGCCTTGAAGACGACGGTGATGAGAAACGCGATGGCGGTGAAGACGAGCACGAGCGGGCGCACCGCCCGGGCCCAGTTGGGGGCCATGCCGTATCGCGGCAGGTAGCGCGGCACGAGGTTGAGCAGACCCGCCATGGCCGAGGCTCCGGCGAACCACAGGATGCAGATCGTCGAAATGTCGTAGGCGGTGCCGAAGATCGGGCCGAGATAGGCGTGCGCAAGGTACGCGAGGGCACGTCCGTTTGCGGGCCCACCGGCCCGGAAGTCCTGTTGCGGGATGAGAATCGTTGTGACAAGGCTCGAGGTGATGAGGAACACGCTCATGATGATGGCGGCGGTCGTCAGCAGGTGGTGGGTGCCGCGGATGCGGGCGACCGGCTTCTCTTCGGAATCGCCGGCGGCACCGGTGATCTGCGGCATGACGGCGACTCCGGTTTCGAACCCGGAGAGTCCGAGGGCGAGTTTCGGGAAGACAACGAGTGCGATGCCCACGATCACGAGTGGGCTGGCATTCTGGGTGTTGACGGCCGACCACCAATCTCCGACCGCGAACGGATGGGTGATCACCCGGGCGATGGAGACGACGATCACCACGACGTTGAGCGCGAGGTAGACCGCGACCAGCACCACTGCGATGCCGATCGCTTCGGTGAACCCGCGCAGGAAGACGAAGCCGAGGAGAGCCACCAGCACGAGGGTGAGAAGCACCTCGTTTCCGCGGAACCAGGACGGTGCGAAGGGATTCTCGATGGCATGCGCCGTGGCATCCGCTGCGGAGAGGGTGATGGTGATCATGAAGTCGGTGGCGGCGAAGCCGAGAAGAACGAGCACGAACAGCTTGCCGGCCCACCAGGGCAACAGCCGTTCGAGCATGGCGATCGAGCCCGAGCCGCGGAAACTCTCTCGCGCCACTCGGCGGTAGACGGGGAGTGCCCCGAACAGCGTCAGAGCCACGAGCACGATGGTGGCGAACGGCGAGAGCAGCCCGGCGGCCACTGCCGCGATCGCGGGCTGGTAGCCGAGGGTGGAGAAGTAGTCGACGCCGGTCAGGCACATCACTCGCCACCAGGAGTGGGTCTTCTCCGGTACCTGGGAGTGGGGACCCTGGTGCGAGCCGGACTGGTCGGCCAACCCGTGAAGCATCCAGCTCCGGAACGATCCGGATGTTACGGCCATGAGCACCAATTCCCTCGGAGGTCGACCCTCGCCCCCAGATTATCCCGAAGCGCGCCGAACGATTTTCTCAGATTGTGAGCACGGAGTGCACCCGGCGGTCGGGAAGTCTCGCTCTTCCCTGCAGCGTTCCGAGTTCGAGCACCACGCTGATGCCGGCGACTCTCCAGCCCGCTCGCTCCACGAGCAGACAGCTCGCCGCGAGCGTCCCCCCGGTCGCGAGCACATCGTCGATCAGCAACACGCGGCTTCCCGGCTCGAGTTCGTCGGGGTGAACCTCAAGGGTGGCGCTGCCGTACTCGAGGTCGTATCGCTCTGAGATCACCGGGCGGGGAAGCTTGCCGGGCTTGCGGATCATCACGCAGCCGAGTCCGGTGGCGTACGCGGCACCGGCGGCGAGCACGAACCCCCGGGCTTCCATTCCGGCGAAGGCGTCGAACTGACCGGCAAAGGGTTCGACGAGGGCATCGATCACCGACCGGTACGCTGCGCCGTCCGCGAAGACGGGACTGAGATCTCGGAAGACGATGCCCGGAGACGGAAAGTCGACGATGACCCGGCTGAGTCGTTCGATCGAGTCGAGAGCCGCTCGGGACATCGAACCTCCAGGGGACCCCGCGTCACCGCTGCGGTGACGTGCTACCCAGTCTCGCAGAGTAGTCCTCGTGCGGC
>JANMBI010000098.1:0-9512 GCA_031360325.1 Frigoribacterium sp.
AGCTGCGCGACGATGAACTCGATGTTGGTGCCCGGGGCGTGGTGTCCGGTGTCGAGGCAGACCAGGGCGCGGTCGCCGAGGGCTGCGACCTGTACGTAGGAGGTGCCCCAGTCCGGGACATCCGTGTGGTAAAAAGCGGGCTCGAAGAACTTGTACTCGAGCACGAGCCGCTGGTTCGCCCCGAGGCGGGCGTAGATCGTCGCGAGGGAGTCGGCGAGGCGGTCCTGCCGGCCGCGGATGTCGCCCTGGCCGGGATAGTTGGTGCCGTCGGCGAGCCAGATCTTCAGGTCCTGCGACCCGGTCTGATCCATGATGTCGATGCACTCGAAGTGATGGTCGATGGCCTTCTGCCGAACGCGCGGATCGGAGTGGGTCAGCGAACCGAACTTGTAGTCATCGTCCTGGAAGGTGTTGCTGTTGATCGTGCCGAGCGCGAGCCCCAAGTCGCCCGCGAAGGCGCCGAGCGCCGCGTAGTCGTCGACCTTGTCCCAGGGGATGTGGAGGGCGACGGAGGGCGACAGGCCCGTGTACTTGTTCACCTGCGCGGCATCCGCGATCTTCTCCTGCGGGGTGCGCGCGGTGCCCGGCGTGCCGAACACCTTGAACCGGGTGCCCGAATTGCCGAATGCCCAGGAGGGGAGTTCGATGGCCTGCTGCGCGAGCAGCGGCTCGATGGCGGAGAAGGTTTTCATGGTCGGTTCCCGTTCTGGTTGACCCTGTTCGTACTGAGACTGGTGAGCTGGTCGTGGAGGTTGAAGACCTCGTCGAGTTGGTCGAAGGCCTGGTCGGCGCGCACGCCACCCACGTCGTCGAACAGGCCGCCCATCTCGTGCTCCCAGGCGGCGGCGATGGGGGATGCATCGAGATACGCTCGGCTGGCGTCGAGGTCGTCGGTCTCGAAGTAGCCGATCAGGAGTCCGTCGGGGCGCAGGAAGAGCGAGTAATTGCGTCGGCCGGAGGCGGCGATCTCGCGGAGCATCTCGGGCCAGACGGATACGTGGCGCTCGCGGTATTCCTTGAGGCGGGACGGCTTGACCTGGAGCTGGAAACAGATCCGATGCACGGTGTACTCCTTGGTCCTCATGATGGTTTTGGGTGGGGCGCCGGGGCCGCAGATTCGCTCTGGCGGCCCCGGCATCCGTTGGTTTTCGCCTAGAAGTTGAACTTCGCGATGTTGCTCTTGTCGAACGTGTACGGGTCACCGAGAAGAACGGTGCCGTTTGCGCCGACTTTAAACGTGCCGAGCTTGCCCGCCTTGAAGCTGTCACCCGCTTTGCCCGTGATAGTTCCGTCGATGAGGGCCTTCGCTGCGTAGGACGCGAGGTAGCCCAGGTCGGCCGGGTTCCACAGGGCGAACGCGGTCACGGTTCCGTTGTTGACGTAGTCGCGCATCTGATTCGGGGTGCCAAGACCGGTCAACGCGACCTTGCCCTTGAAAGACGAGGTCGACAGGTAACGAGCCGCGGCGGCGATGCCGACCGTTGTGGGCGAGATGATGCCCTTTAGGTTGGGGTAGGTCTGGAGGAGTGCCGCGGTCTTGTCGAACGACGTCTGGTCGTCGTCATTGCCGTAGACGACATCGACGAGCTTCACGTTGGGGTGGTTGGCCGCGAGGTCCTTCTTCATCAGCTCGATCCAGGCATTCTGGTTCGCCGCGTTCGCCGTGGCGGAAAGGATCGCGATGTCGCCAGCGTCACCGATTTGGTTGGTGATCAGGTCCACCTCGATTTTGGCGATACCTTCGGCCGTCGCCTGGTTCACGAAGATGTCGCGGTACTTTGCGTCAGTGTCCGCATCGTACGTGACGATCTTGACCCCAGCGGACTTCGCCTGTGTCAGTGCACTCCCGAGCGCGGTCGGGTCGTTCGCCGACAGCACAATGGCTCCGACATTCTGTTGCGTGAGGGTGTTGATGTAGCTGACCTGGGCATCCGCGGCGGCCGTCGCGGGGCCGACCTCCGAGTATGTCCCCTTGAACTCCTTGATCGCGGCGGCGCCGCCCTTGTCGGAGGTGTCGAAGTAGGCGTTGCCGAGCTGCTTGGGCAGGAAAGCGATCTTGTAGTTCTTGGCGCTCGATGACCCTGACGTGCTGGATCCGCTCGTGGTCGACGAGCAGCCGGTGGCCACGAGGGCGAGGGCGATGGCTGCTGCGGTGAGGCTCAGCGCGCGAGTGATGGTGCGCGGGCTGGATGTCTGAAGCAACATCGTTGTTCTTCCTTTCGTTGGGTGGACACCGATCACCTGACGGTGGTCGGCGGTGTGGTGCAGGCGGCGCTCCTGTGCAGTGGGGCGCCTATTTTCGTTGCCTAGTTCGCGACGGTGAAAGCCGTCGCGCCCAGGCAAGAAGTCGCGGGGAGAGCACCGACATTATGAGAAGTGCCCCGATGACGATGTTGATGGCATCGGAACTGACGTTCGCGAGACGGAGTGCGCTCTGCAGCACCCCGATGAGCAGCACCCCGGCGATGACGCCGTGGAGTGCACCCTTGCCGCCGAAGATCGAGACGCCGCCGAGCAGTACCGCCGCGATCACCGAGAGTTCGAGGCCGGTGGCATTGTCGCCCCGGGAGCTCCCATACCTCAGGGTCCAGTAGATGCCCGCGAGCGCTGAGATGATCCCCGTGAGCAGGAAGGCGATGAACTTGGCACGGTTGACCTTGACGCCCGAGAACTCGGCCGTGTCCCTGCTCAGGCCGAGTGCGAAGAGACCGCGACCGAACGGCGTGAAGTGAAGCACGACAGCAAAGATCACGGCGAGCACGACGACGAGCACCATGACCACGGGGATGCCAGAGAGGCCGAATCGCGCCTGGGCGAGGTTCTGCCAGAACGCGGGGAACGTCGTGATAGCGGTCGTTCCGAGAAGTCCGACCGCGACCCCGCGGAAGAGGGCGAGGGTGCCGATAGTCACCGCGAGCGATGGCAGGCCGGCGATCGTGACGAGGAAGCCGTTCACTGCCCCCACGAGCAGCCCGACGACGAGGCAAATGATCATGGCGAGTGCGATCGGCGTGCCGGCTTTAGTCAGCACTCCGAGAAGGACGCTCGAGAGACCGAGGGTGCTCGCTACCGAGAGGTCGATCTCGCCGGTGATGATCACGAAGGTCATTGGAAGCGCGATCATGAGGATCGGTGTCGCATCGAGAAGCAGGAAGCCGAGTGTCGTCGTGGTGCCGAAGTAGGGCACCACGGAAGAGGCGACGACCCAGACGAGGACGACCGCCACGATCACCGCACTCTCCCGGGTCAGGAGCCAGCGCCGCCAGAGCGGCCGGCCGTAGTTGGAAAGTGCACTGGCGGCGGGGGGCGGGGGGACATCGAGGCTAGTCATGGGACACCTGGTGTTCCGAAGTCAGTTTGCGGGATAGTCGGAGGGCGAGCAGCCGGTCGAGAACGATGGCGCCGATGATGAGGGCACCAACCACCGCCTGCTGCCAGAAGTCCTGGATGCCGAGGATCGGCAGCGCCCGGTTGATCGTGAGCAGCAGTACGGCGCCGATCGCGGCGCCGTACACCGTTCCGCTTCCGCCGAAGATCGCGACGCCCCCGATCACCGCCGCCCCGACCGCCTGTAACTCGAGCCCGGTTCCGGTCTGCGAGTTGGTGGTGCCGTAGCGAGCGGCGAACAGGATTCCCGCGAGGCCCGCGAGCACCCCGCTCAGCACAAACGCCACGAGGACGCGGCGCGTGACGTTGAGGCCGTATAGCTCCGCGGCATCCGGATCGGAACCGATCGCGTAGAGCTCCCGCCCGCCGCGCTTGTTGCGGAGATACCAGCCGGTTGCGAGCACCACGACGAGCGCGATGATGGTGAGGGAGGGAATGAAGAGCACGGTCTGGGTGCCGAGATCCAGGAACACCTTCGGCATGTCAGATGAGTTGACGCGGTTGCTCCCCGTCCACAGAACATTGACGCCGCGGTAGGCATACATCGTTCCGAGCGTGATCACGAGCGCCGGGACCTTGCCGAAGGCGACAAGCAGCCCATTGATGAGGCCGAGAACGGCACCCGCCGCGATGGCGACGAGAAAGACCGCGATGATCGGGATGCCGGGAACGTCGATGAATAGACGGCCGGCGAGGTAGGCCGTGAGCCCCACGACCGAACCGACCGAGAGATCCACGCTGCGGGTGATTATCACCACCGCCTGGCCCACCGCAATGAGGATGAGGATTGACGGAGTGAGCAATAGGTCGCGGAACCCGTCCGGGCTGAACAGGAACGTGGGGTTGACGATGGTGGTCACCGCGATCACGATGACGAGCGCCGCGAGAATGCCAGTCTCGCGCGAACGGAAAAAGTGGCCGGTGAGCCTCGCGACCGCGTTCGCCGGCGGCCGTACTGTGCCAATCGGGCTCATCGGACGGTCTCCTCGGCGTGGGTCGCGGCAAACATGACGGATTCGGCCGTCGCATCCGCCCGGTCGATTTCGGCGGTGATCCGGCCCTCGCGCACCACAAGCACGCGGTCGGCCATCCCGAGCACCTCGGGGAGTTCGGACGAGATCATGAGGATTCCGATTCCCCTCCCGGCCAGATCGGAGATCAGGCGGTGGACTTCGGCCTTAGTGCCCACGTCGATCCCGCGGGTCGGTTCGTCGATGATGAGCACGGTCGGATTGGTGGCGAGCCACTTGCCGAGCACAACCTTCTGCTGGTTGCCACCGCTCAGTGTTCCGGCGAGGGCATCGAGCGCGCTGGACTTGACGTGCAAGCGCGTGGCCCAGATGCGCGCCGCCTCGTTCTCCGCGCGGGAGGTGATGAATCCGAATCGGCCCAGCTGGCGTCGGATGGAGAGGGTGGCATTGCGCGCAACAGAGGACTCGAGGATCAGGCCCTGCTTGCGGCGGTCCTCGGGGACCAGCGCGAGACCGAGGGCCATCGCGGCGGCGGGATTGTGGCGCGGGACTTTTCGCCCGGCGAGGGTGACGGCGCCGCTGTCATAGCGATCGATCCCGAACACGGCGCGGGCGATCTCGCTGCGCCCGGCGCCCACCAATCCGGCCAGTGCGACGATCTCCCCGGATCGCACGGAGAAGCTCACGTTGCTGAAGACGCCGGAGGAGGAGATGTCGTCGACCCGCAGCAGCACCTCCCCGATCTTTGCCTCCTGCTTGGGGAAGAGGTCCGTGATATCGCGGCCGACCATCCGGCGCACGATCTCGTCCTCGGTCACGTCGGCGATCGCGTTCGTGGAGATGTACCGACCGTCTCGCATGACCGTAATCGTGTCGCTCAGGGCGAAGACTTCGTCGAAACGGTGAGAGATGAAGACGATCCCGCGGCCCTCGTCGCGCAGGCTGCGCGCGACGGCGAAGAGCCGCTCGACCTCCACGCCGCTGAGCGCCGCGGTGGGCTCATCCATGATGAGCACGCGCGCGTCAAGTGAGATCGCTTTAGCGATCTCGATGAGCTGCTGGTCGGCGATCGACAGGCCCTCAGCGGGCCGGTCGAGATCCATGTGCACGGCGAGCCGACCGAAGATCTGAGACGCCTCCGCCTTCATCGCGTTGCGGTCGATGCGCCCAAGTCGATCCATCGGCTGGCGGCCCATGAAGATGTTTTCGGTCACCGACAGGTCGGGAAACAGCGTCGGCTCCTGATAGATCACTGCGATGCCGGCGGCCTTGGCCTGGGCGGTGGATGTGAAGTCGACCGGTTCGCCGCGCAGGAAAAATTCGCCGCCGTCGCGCTGGTACAGACCCGCGACGATCTTGACGAGGGTTGACTTGCCCGCGCCATTCTCCCCGACGAGGGCGTGGATCGAGTTCATCTCGACGCGCAGGTCCGCCGAGGCGAGCGCCACGACCGCGCCGAAGGATTTGGCGACACCACGGAGTTCGAGGGCGGGGGGTACGAGGCTGCTGGGGCTCATCGTCATTGACGGCTGATCCTTCACGGTGAGGCGATTGAATCGTTTTAAGAACAGGGCGAGAGCACTCTATGGCCTGGCGGTCCCGCAGGTCAAGTCCCACGATGAATCGTTCCAAAACCGTACCCCCCCGCGACGGATTGCTGGCATCATGCAATGAGCGATGCGGTGCAGTACCGCCCCGGAACTCGAGGAATCACATGTCAGCCAGCGTCAAGGACGTCGCCGCACTCGCCGGCGTCTCCGTCGGCACAGTGTCCAACGTGATGAACCGACCGGAAAAGGTCTCGACCGCGGTCTCCGAGCGTGTGCAGGCGGCCATCGACGAGCTCGGGTTTGTGCGCAACGATGCGGCGCGGCAGTTGCGGGCGGGCCACAGCTCGACCATCGGGCTCGTTGTGCTCGACGTGCGCAACCCGTTCTTCACCGATGTCGCCCGCGGTGCCGAGGACCGTGCCGCCGAGGGCGGGTTCTCGGTGATCCTCGGAAACAGCGACGAAAAGGCAGACCGTGAGGCCACGTATCTCGACCTCTTCGAGGTGCAGCGAATGCATGGCGTGTTGATCTCCCCCTTCGGCGACATCACCGGGCGGTTGCGGCAGTTGCGTGACCGGGGCATACCGGCGGTGCTCGTCGACCGAACGAGCGCAGACACCTCCTTCAGTTCCGTCTCGGTCGACGACATCGCGGGCGGTGCCCTTGCCGTCGGACACCTCCTAGCGCAGGGACGTCGACGCATCGGTTTCATCGGTGGCCCGATGCAGATCCAACAGGTGGCCGACCGGCTCGAAGGGGCCAGGGCCGCCGTCGTCGGGCATGCGGATGCCACGCTGGAGGTCATCCCCCTCGACGCGTTGAGCGTGATCGCCGGCCGGGCCGCCGGCGCCGAGCTCGTCGCCCGGTCGACGAAGGACCGCCCGGACGCGGTCTTCGCCGCGAACGACCTCGTGGCGATGGGCGTGTTGCAGGCTCTCATGATGCAGGGGGCTGGCGTGCGCGTTCCGGAACAGATCGCCCTGATCGGCTACGACGACATCGACTTCGCGCGCGCCGCCGTCGTGCCGCTCACATCCATCCGCCAGCCGAGTGCCCTGATCGGCCGGACGGCCGTCGAGATCCTGCTCGAGGAGGCCGCCGATCCCACACTCCCTCCCCGGCAGGTGGTGTTCCAGCCGGAACTGGTCGTGCGAGAGAGTACCGTGTAGGGATCATGGCGATGCAGATTCCCGCCGATGCTCCCGCGCTCATCGTTCCGGAGTTCGGCCGTATTGAGCTTGGCCGGCGGCCCGTACCGCGTCCGGGACCCGGCAAAGTGCTCATCCGCACCGACTTCACCGGGGTGAGCGTTGGCACCGAGATGCTCGCCGCCTCCGGCGAACGACCGGCCTGGGGCCCGACCCCCTACACCCCCGGGTATCAGGGGGTCGGCCACATCGTGGCCTTCGGCGACGGAGAGGAGCGTCACGGCCTCACCCTGGGAGAGGCCGTCGCGTGCTTCGGTGACGGAACCCACGGGACCTACTTCATCGCGGACCTTGACCTCACCTATCCGATCGAGGAGACCGATTCATATCACATGGCGGCGCTCTTCGTGCCGGCCGCCGTGGGACTCAACGCGATCGACCGGGCCGGACTGCAGAGCGGCGACACCGTGCTGGTGCTCGGCCAGGGCCTCATCGGCCAGGCGACCGCCATGCTCGCGCGCGACCGCGGCGCGTACGTCGTCGCCTCCGAGGTGTCGCCCGAGCGTCGGGCAATCTCCGCGGCGCACTGTGCGGATCGCGTGATCGATGGCTCCGCCGCGTCCCCGTGGGCACAGCTCGAGTTCGACTTCCCCGGCGGATTCGACATGGTGGTCGAGTCAACCGGGGTGGCCGCTCTCATCGACAGCGCTCTGGAGTGCCTGCGCTTCGAGGGCACGATGGTGTTCGAGGGCCTCTACCCCGACCAGGTCTCCTTCACCTACGAGCTGGCCCACGAACGCCAGATCAATGCCGTCTTCCCCTGGTTCATCGGCACGTCAGAGGTGCGGCGCACGGTGCTCGATCGCATCGTCTCCGGCGAGCTCGACTTCGACCCGCTCATCACCAACCAGGTGCACTGGACCGAAGCGGATGCCATGTACCGCCGACTCTTCACGCCGGAGCGCGACCATCTGGGCGGCATCGTCATCGACTGGCGCGGGGCGGAGTAGCGATGCCTCTCGACGGTGAGTACGCGCCGAGCACTTCCGACTGGGCACGCGCTCAGGCCGAACTGTTCGAGGCGACGGCCGGAGCCGAGGGCGCCGACCTGCGCGGGATGCCCATCGTGGTGTTGACCTCCGTCGGCGCGAAGTCGGGGCTACTCCGAAAGACGGCTCTCATGCGGGTCGAGCGCGGTGGCGAGTACGCGGTGGTCGCCTCGCTCGGCGGGGCCCCGAAGCATCCGGGGTGGTATTTCAATCTGGTCAAGACGCCTCGGGTAGAGCTGCAGGATGGCGCGGTGAAGGGCGACTACCTCGCCCGTGAAATCACTGGCGACGAGAAGGCCGTGTGGTGGGAGAGAGCGGTGGCAGCGTATCCCCCCTACGCCGACTATCAGGCGAAAACCGACCGCCGGATACCGGTGTTCGTGTTGACGCCGGATGCCACTCAGACCGCGGTGTCATGATGGACCGATGACCGACCGTCCCATCGTCTCCCGTCCCGTCGTCTCCCGTCCCGTCGTCCTGTGGGACATCGCGCTGTCGATCACGCTGCTGGTGATCGGCGGGGTGTTCCTCGTCGTCACCGCCGTGATCGACGTGATTTCCGCCGCCCTTCTCAGCTCGTGCAGCCCGCGAACCTGCTCCCCGGGTGCGGCGGTGGCGGCACTCGGAATCTCGTGGTTCAGCATGTTCGTGCTGCTCGCCGCCGGCGCGATCCTCACGATACTTCGCCTTGCGCATCGCCGCCGGGGGTGGTGGATGGCGGTCGCAACGGTCGTCGTCATCATCGCTGTCGGAGTCGCCGGCATCGTCTTGTCCGCGCAGGCGGCGGGCGCCGGAGCGGTCCCGCTCAGTGGTGTGGTCGCGCTCGGAACAGCCCTGCTTGGCTAGCCTGCATTCGCGTCCGGGATCTTGCGCTGGCGAGTTGCCTTCTCGTGCGAACCGCCGTCGAAGTCAGGTCGCACAGGCGTGCGACCCAGTGCGGAGGGGAGCGGCTGCGGGCGACCGTGCGGGCGACCGGGCGGCCGCTACGCTGCCGAATTCCGGGGATCGATGCGAGTGAAGCCGGGGAAAACGGCGACGGCCCGGTCGGGAGAGACGATCGACTCGATGCCGTGGGCAAGTGCGGCGGCCGCGTGACTTACTGTGGGAACCATGTCTTCCCAGAAGCGCCCCGGACGCCGAGAAAAGAAGCGGATGAGCACCAGAGCTGCCGCGGCGGGCCCGCCCCGACACTCGTCCCGGTCCGAGGGGGCCGAGCTGCCCCACCTCGAACTTCTCGACGGGATCGACGAGGCGCTGCGCGGTTCGGATCCCCTCCCCCTCCTCGCCCTCGCGAGCGGCGTCATCACCACCCTCGATCCGCGTCAGCAGAGCCCCCTGCAGGGTGACACCGGCCGGCTCACCCTGGCCGCGCTGTGTGAAACCTTCATGGACGCCGGACTCAGACAG
>JANMBI010000126.1:0-4453 GCA_031360325.1 Frigoribacterium sp.
ACCTGTCGCAAGTGTGGAAAAACGACGTGGGCGGGCTGCGGTCAGCACGTCGACCAGGTGATGCGGGGAGTGCCGAGCGCACAACGCTGCCGCGGTCACGAGAATGACGCTCCCGTCAAGGGCGGGTTCTTCGCGCGACTATTCGGTCGCTAGACCGCAATCCCCACGGCCGCAAATACCCCCTGGGGTATAATCGTCCTGTTCTGTTCAATCGATCAAGGAGTTATTCATGTGTAGTGCTGTCCGTTGCAACGTTTGCGGCAAGATCACCTGGGCCGGATGCGGCGAGCACGTCGCCAGTGTCATGGCGGATGTGCCGACCGAGCAGCGTTGCACCTGCAAATAGCCGGGTGCTAACGCGCGGAGAGACGCTGTCTCTCGAATCAGTGAGAGCTCGTGAAAACGAGGCTCGGGAGCGACTGGCCGCCGCCACCGGCGGCGGGTCACTCTGTTCGTTGGCGGGATCGAGTGGCACTTTTCCCGCGGTCAAGTACCACGAGGGGGCAGCGGCGGCCCTGGCGGAGGCTCGCCGTGCGATCCGTCGCCTGCCCCCACGCCCGGATGAGGGCGCATTCCCGGGAAACGACAACACGATACGCCTGGCGGTGCAAGACGTTCGGGCGCGCTGGGACACGCAGGTGCGGACTCCCGGACGTAGTGGTCGAAGCTGGGTCGGATACTTCGCAGGCGGGCTGGACGCGCTGGGCGAGCTACTCGACGATTAGTCGGCCACGGCGCTCGGCCGCACGACCAGCACCGGGCAGTGGGCATGATGCACGACCTGGGAGGACACCGATCCGAGCAGGAGGCTGCCGATGCTGCCGCGGCCGCGGGATCCTACGATCACCAGATCCGCGTCCTTCGCGGCACCAAGCAGCGCGGTCGCGGGCGAGTTCTCCACGACCGCCCCGGTGACAGGCACACCCCGGTCGGCGACGATCCTGAGCGCGTTCGCAAGCGCCCGCTCGGCGTCATTCTCGAATGCATGGTCGGTGAACCCGTCGCTCACCTCCGACGCCAGCGGCGGGTAGTACCAGGCGGCGACGAGGCGAATCTCCCCATGGCGAAGGTGAGCCTCAGTGATGGCCCAGTCCAAGGCGGCCAACGTCGACGGGGAGCCGTCCACGCCGACCACAATCACGAATGAATCGCTTCCGGTCATCGACCTGCCCTCCTCGTTGGCCTGTGGGAGTCATCAGGCGGTGAATCGACCGCCGACGGCTCCCTTAGGAGGCGACCTCCTGGGAGCCAATCTTGGCACGCACATCCTCCATGTCGAGGTCCCGTACGCCGGAGATGAGCTCGTCCAGCGACGAACTGTTCAGTGCCCCGGGCTGCGAGAAGACAAGGATCTTGTCGCGGAATGCCATCAGGGTCGGGATCGAGCGGATGCCGGCGGCGGCCGCGAGGCCCTGTTCGGCCTCGGTGTCGACCTTGGCGAAAACGATGTCCGGGTGTTTCTCGGAGGCGGCCGTGAATGTCGGCGCGAACATGCGGCATGGGCCGCACCAGCCCGCCCAGAAGTCGACAAGCACGATGCCGTTGTCGGTGATGGTGGCGTCGAAGGTCTTCGTGGTGATGTCGATGGTTGCCATGCACCCAGACTATACCCCGGGGGGTATTATTGTAAATACCCGGTGGGGGTACCGGGCCGGAGCCGCGGCGAGAGGCTTCGCGAGAGAATCGATACCCCCGGGGGTATAGTGAGAGTGCTTTGTCCGCCCGACAAGACCTATGGACCAACGACTCGGAGGATGCCGACCATGGACGTTATCGTTATTGAAACCCCGCAACTGGGAGACCGCAGCTATCTGGTGCACGACGGCACGGTCGCCCTGGTCATAGACCCGCAGCGTGACTTTGACCGCGTAGAGACCGCGGCTCGTGACGCCGGAGTCACCATCACTCATGTCGCCGAGACCCATCTGCACAACGACTATGTGACCGGGGGATTCGCCCTTGCTCAGGTCCACGATGCCAAATACCTGGTCAACTCGGCCGACTCGGTGACATTCGAGCGTGAACCGGTCACCGACGGCCAGGTCATCCGGGTCGGCGAGCTCACGGTTACCGTGGTCGCCACACCCGGCCACACCCACACTCACGTCTCCTACGTCGTGAGCGACGGCATCACCGAGGCCGTGTTCTCCGGCGGAAGCCTGCTCTTCGGATCCGTGGGGCGTACCGACCTGGTCGCCGCCTCCGACACGATAGGCCTCACGCACGACCAGTACGCGTCGGTGCGCAAGCTGGTGCAGGAGGCCGAGCACGAGGCCGCGCTCTTTCCCACTCACGGATTCGGCTCCTTCTGTTCGAGCGGCCCCGCGACCGGCGCTGGCTCATCCACCATCGGTGAGCAGCTCACGGCCAACCACGCCCTCACCGATCCCGACGAGGAGCACTTCGTCCGCGACCTCATCGCCAACCTCACGGCCTACCCGTCGTATTACGCCCACATGTCGCCCGCGAACAGCGCGGGCCCGGGCCCCGCGAACGTGCAGGTGCCCGAGTCCCTGGAGGCCGACGAACTCACCCGAAGGCTCGCCGACGGCGAGTGGGTCGTCGACCTTCGCAACCGGGTCGCCTTCTCCAGCGACCATTTCACGGGTGCAGTGAGCTTCGAATACGGCGACGGCTCCAACTTCACCACCTACCTCGGCTGGGTGCTGCCGTGGAACGAGCCGCTCACCCTCGTCGGCGCCCGCAGCGACGTCGAAGACGCGATTCGAGACCTCTCCCGGATCGGCATCGACTCTCCGGATGCCGCCATCGGTACGGAGCCGCACGCTCTGGCTCCGGATGCCGCGGTCGCCTCCTATCCCCGCGAGGGCTGGGAAGAGATGCTGCGCGACCGCACTGCGGACGAACCCCTCCTCGATACGCGCCGCATCGACGAATTCGCGTCCTCCCGCCTGGCCGGCTCGGTGAACGTGCCACTGCACGAGCTCCTTTCGCGGATGGACGAGATTCCCGCGGGAAGGATCTGGGTTCACTGTGGTTCCGGGTACCGCGCCGGGGTGGCGGCCAGTCTGCTGCAGCGTGCGGGACGAGACGTCGTCCACATCGACGCGGCCTTCGACGACGCGGCAGCGGCCGGAGTCCCGATGGCCGAACAGACCGTCTGAGATCCTCCCGACTCGGAGCCTCGGCTCGATCTCTTCGCTCGGGTTGACCTCAATTCGCTGGGGGAGATCCACACCGGCGCAGTCGCGTCGGTGTGGATCTCCGCGGCTCCGTGGGGGCGCTCCGCTCCTCCGCGACCAAAGAAAGGCACTCACCATGGAACTCACCCCGCAGCAGGCCTCTGCCCGGCTGACCGAGGCCCAAATCGTCGACGTACGTGAGACGGACGAACTCGCAAGCGGCATGATCGACGGCGCTTTCCACATCCCGCTCGGTGCGGTGCCGGACAGCCACGGAGCCTTGGATCCGGCTCGACCGGTCATCCTGGTGTGCCGAAGCGGGCGTCGAAGCGCCAGCGCGGCCGCCGTTCTGACCGCAGCCGGGTTCGACGCGCATACCATGACGGGCGGAATGCTCGAGTGGGCGGCCGAGGGGCTCCCGGCAGTAGCGCCCCCCACGCCGTGATCGTTACGGCGCTCCTCCTGGGGCTGGTCGTCGGTGCACTGCTCGGTCTGGTCGGCGGGGGTGGGTCGATTCTTGCGGTGCCGGCGTTGGTCTACGGCGTGGGCCTGCCCCTGTCCGAGGCAATCCCGAGTTCCCTGATCGTCGTGGGTGCGGCCTCCGCTGTTGCCGTGATCCCGCGGCTTCGCCGCGGAGTGAACTGGCGCCTTGCTGCGATTATCGGCGCGGCCGGAGTGGCCACCGCATATCTGGGTGCGATGGTCAACCGACTGCTCGACCAGCGGGTGCTGCTCGTGGCCTTTGCGGTGATCATGATCGTTGCGGGGGTCCGGATGTTTCTCACGACCACGTCCGTAGGCGGCCCCTGTGCGCTGGCCGGAGGCGGCACCAATTGGCGCAGCTGCCTGCCAAGGGCGCTTGCTGCCGGCGCCGTCGTCGGCTTCCTCACCGGATTGCTCGGCGTTGGCGGGGGCTTCCTCATCGTGCCGGCGCTCACCCTGGTTCTCGGGCTGCCCATGAGTGTCACGGTCGGCACGTCACTCGTCGTCATCGTCATCAATTCCATCGCCGGATTCACGGCCCACCTCGGCGGCGTGCCGATCAACTGGGCCGTCACGGTCGCCTTCGCCTCCTCCGCGATGGTCGCATCTCTCGTGGCGGCTCGGCTCGGCAGGGGACTTTCCGACGCCATCCTCAAGCGTGGTTTTGCCGTCTTGGTGCTGCTCGTCGCCGTCTACGTCGCGATACGAGCTATCACTGCCTGACCGAGAAAAGTGCCTCAGTCGGCCGCCCGCCGTGCGGAGGCCGCCCGCGCCACGGTCCACACGACGATGACGCCGGCCAGGATCATGGTGCCAAGGCCGAGACC
>JANMBI010000129.1:0-5067 GCA_031360325.1 Frigoribacterium sp.
TCTTCTTCTTCCCGGATGCGCGAAGCTCCCGGGTCTTTGAGCTGCGAAGTTCGGAGTACCGATCGGTGCGGTCCCGCCAGATGGTGCCCATGGCGGCCGTGAGCTGCTCGTCAGTTCCTCCGCCGCGCATGAGTGCGCGCAGATCGTGTCCCTCCGTCGTGAAGAGACAGGTGAACAGCTTGCCATCAGTGGACACCCGAGCCCGCGAGCAGGAGTGGCAAAATGCCTGTGTGACGCTGGAGATCACACCGATTTCACCGCCCCCGTCACGGTAGCGCCACCGCTGGGAGGTCTCGCCGCGGTAGTTCGGTGCGATCTCGTCGAGGGGCAGCTCGGCGTTGATGAGGCCGATCACCTCGGAAGAAGGCACCACGCTGCTCATCTCCCAGCCGTTGCTGTTTCCCACATCCATAAATTCGATGAAGCGAAGGATGTGGGGTGTGCCCTTGAAGTGGCGTGCCATCTCAACGATGTCCTTGTCGTTCTGGCCGCGCTTAACCACCATGTTGACCTTGACCGGACCGAGGCCGACCGAATGGGCAACATCGATGCCGTGCAGGATCCGTGCCACCGGAAAGTCAACGTCGTTCAGTGCCCTGAACGTGAGGTCGTTGAGCGAGTCGAGCGAAACCGTCACCCGTTTGAGTCCGGAATCCTTCAGCGATTGCGCCTTGAGTGCCAGCGCGGAGCCATTGGTCGTCAGTGCGATGTCGATCTCCTGACCGAGCGGGGTTCTTAGCGAGGCAAGCATCCCCACCAGGTCTTCGAGTCCCTTGCGGAGCAGGGGCTCGCCCCCGGTCAGACGGATCTTCTCTACCCCGTGTGCGACGGCGATCCGGGCGAGTCGGGTCATCTCCTCGAACGTTAGGACCTCGCCCCGTTCCATGAACGCGAAGTCCTTGCCGAAGACCTCCTTTGGCATGCAATAGACGCAGCGGAAGTTGCACCGGTCGGTGACGGAGATTCGGAGATCCCTCAGGGGTCGGTTCAGGCCATCGACCACCGGGCCGGGCTCCGCCTCCGGCGCGCCCGGTCGCGCGGCCAACCCGCGGACGGGCAGCAGCGCAGATAGTGGGTTTTCAGCGCCGGTCATTGCCCAACACTAACCGTCGAGGGGAGCGCTTGGCGATGAGGATGACGTTCGGCCGGGTTCTCGGGCCCGCTCGTCGGCCTGCCGGACAATGAGCGCGAGGGGAGGAGACCGAGCGATCCGTCGCGCGTCATCGCACGGTGCCGACATGAGGAAAGATACTATTGCGGCAAGGTTAGAGACCCCGCAACCGTGTGACGGTCAAACAGCCGCACGCGGGTTGGGCATCATCGAGGTCTGGCAGCGCCGCCAGTACGCGCCAGGACGCCAGGTCTGCCTGCTCGGCAGTGGTCGTTCGGCAACAATGAAAGGGAAAACGATGTCAGAATCCACAACGAGGATCCGTGGAATGGCGCATGACTCACCGACGCGAGGGCGGTGGTGGATCGTCATAGCGGCGCTTCTGCTGCAATTCTCGATCGGCGCGGTCTACGCCTGGAGCGTCTTCAGTACGGCCCTGAAAAACCCGTCCGCGATGGGGCTGTCCAACCCCGAAGCTTCATTGCCCTTCGAGGTGACGATCGGCATGATCTTCATCGGAACCTACATCGGTGGACGCATCCAGGACAAGAAGGGTCCGCGCCCCGTGGCTCTGACCGGCGGGATCATCTACGCGCTCGGCTGCCTCCTCGCATCCTTTGCGCACGATCACAGCCAGTTGTGGTTGCTGGTGCTTGGCTACGGCGTCATTGGCGGTTTCGGTTTGGGCCTTGCCTACATCGTTCCGATCGCCATGTTGCAGAAGTGGTTCCCCGACAAGCGAGGTCTCATCACGGGTCTCGCGGTCGCCGGGTTCGGATTCGGTGCGGTGCTCACGGCACCGGTTGCCAATTGGCTCATCGCCATGCATCCACAGAATCCGGATTGGGCATTCCTCCCCCTTGGCCTCGGATACCTTGTGTTGTCGGTCGCCGGCGCATCCTTCTTCCGCAACCCGCCAGAGGGCTACACCGTGCCGGGGTGGGTTGCGGCAACCAGCGGTCGAGTCAGGGACAGCCTCAAGGAGTACACCGGGAAAGAGGCGCTTCGCGCGCCACAGTGGTACCTGCTGACTGCGATTCTGACGCTCAACACCACCGTTGGTATCTCCCTCATTTCGCAGGCCAACTCGAGTGCGGTAGACATCGCCGGCTACAGTCTCACCGCCGCTGCCGGAGTCGTGGGAGTTCTGGCGCTATTCAATGGCGGAGGCCGGATTTTCTGGGCGTGGGTCTCCAACAAGACCGGTCGCATGACGGCCTTTGGACTCATGCTCGGCCTGCAGGGGGTGTGCCTCCTGCTCATCCCGCACGCGAGCAATCCCGCGATGTTCGTGACGCTGGCCGCCATCATCTACCTCTGTTACGGCGGCGGTTTCGGCACGATGCCGGCAACGGCCGGGGACTTCTTCGGGGTGAAACACGCGGGCGCGATCTATGGCTTGATGATCATCGGCTGGAGTCTTGGCGGGGTGATCGGCCCGCCGATCATCGCCTCGCTGATTGGGACGAACAAGTCGTACACCGTTGGCTACACGATCGTGGGCGCGATCGCCCTCGTCGCCATCATCCTGCCGGCGATCACCCGGATACCTCGGTCGAAGGCGGCCACGCCCACGACGATCGGCAGCACAATTGACGCCGCCGTCGGCGGTGAGGCGAGGTAATCGAGAACGGGTGCGGGAGGCGCAAGCACATCGTCGTGCCTCCCGCAGCCGGTCGTGCCGTGCCATCGCCACGGTGGGCCACCCTGCCGGACGACCCGCCCGCTGATCGGGCGGGGACGTTCCGTTGGCAACACCCGAGGATTACGGGTACCACCAGCACCACGACGGTCCTCACAACGATGGAACGGGTCTAGCCGCAATGCCGTTCAGTTAAGCCGTGCTGCCGCAACTCACCGCCTGGAAATTCGAGGCAATGGCCGATGCGCGAAGATGGAAGTTCCCTCTAACTGAACGGTATTGGGTCTAGCCGAACCTCCACAAAACCCGGGGCTTGACGCTTTAAGCCAGGACCGCCCGCGACAACTCGGACCCGTTCGCCGCATGGGCCGCAGTCGAAACGCTCGCGGAACCGGAAGCCGGTGGGGGATTCCGTGGGGTTTTGCGTGTTTTGAAACTGCAAAACCCCCCTTTTCTGATCAGCATTTTATGGGCGGAACCGGTGGGAGTTTGAACCCAAAACTGATTCCCCTGTTTCGGTCAGAGCGTCCAATAATCCCCGAGAATTCACAGGTTCTCGATGATTGGAGCGATGGATCATCTGTGATGTTTGCCCACACATGTGGGCAAAGGGTGGGCAGAGAATTTCGGTCGACATGGCTGGCGCCCGGGATCGCCTCGGACTACCCGCTGGCCCTAAAGCTCGTGGGCCGAGCGTTGCCATAATGTCACGTTTCCTCTAAACTTTTGTGACATGAAGACTTTGTCGCCGGCAAGCGCCATTCGGGCCATGCCTGAGAAGTCCTTCATTCACGTTGATCGGCTTCCCGGATCTGCCGCTGCAGCACGAAAGGCCGCGTCACGGGCGGCTGCAGAGGGCGAGCTTGTTGCCGTGCGTCGCGGGCTGTACTACCGCGGTAAGAGGACGCGCTATGGGATGACGACTCCACGAGCCGAAGACGTTGCCCGCGCAGTCCTCGGCACTCGCGGCGTAGGGCCAGCCGGCTATTCGGCAGCCCGTAGCTGGGGTGTAACAACCCAAATCCCGCCGGTTTGGCATGTAGCAACTTTGCGTCCCGTAGAGATGATCGAGGGCGTTAAGCAGCACGCACGCCGGAATCTCGCTCGAGCGGATCTGAATGAAAAAGAGATTGCCCTCCTCGAATTGCTTCGTGCGCCTGAGGTGTATATCGAAGCGGGCTGGGCAGATTTTGTGACGAAAGTGCGCGACGCCGTGCGAACAGGAAGAGTGCGCGAGAGTGCGCTTCGGAGTGCCGTTGCGAGCGAGCATAATGCCGCTGTGCGCACCAACTTCGAGAGGCTCGAGAACGCCGCGCTGGTTTCCGCGGGATGACTGAGCTGCTCCGCGATAGTCCCGACGAGCTTGGTGTGCTCGTCGCGCGGGCGTCCGCGGCTCTGGGAATCCCCGCGGCGTATGTAGAAAAGGACTTCTGGGTGACCGAAGTACTCCGCGCGGCAAGTGCCACTCGAAAGACCTCCGGGCCAGATGGGTTGGCCGCGGAAGTGCTCTTCGTGTTCAAAGGCGGCACCAGCTTGAGCCGGGTTTTCAGGACTATCGATCGTTTCTCTGAAGATGTCGATCTGCTAGCTGTATTTCCTGATGGCATGACCAATACCGCGCGCCACTCCATTCTCAAGCGCGTCGACGCAGACGTCACCGCCCATCTGGGTCTCGCCGCAACCGACGTAGCAGTCACCAGCTCGACGACCGGAGTGAAAAGGTATACGACCTACACCTACCCCACGGACACAACCGATGGCGACATCAAGGAAGGCGTCCTGCTCGAACTGGGCAGCCGCGGTGGTGCACAGCCGGCCAGCCAGTACCCCTATCGCTCACTTGTGGCCGAGCATGCCCTCACGCTCGGGGTGAGCGAAAGCACGTGGGAGGAATTCACGTCATTCAACGTCTGGGTTCTGGCACCAGAACGCACGTTGCTGGAGAAAATCGCAGCCGTCCACGATGCAGCCACACGAGTCGACACGGAGAGCCTCCTGAAGCACGGCCGCCATTTCTACGACATCTACCAGTTGCTCAAAAACGCTCGCGTCCATGACGCTCTCCAAAGGCTGGGCCCAGACGGCATCGCTGCACTGGTCGAAGACATCAACACTCAAAGCGAAGCAGCTGGTTTCAGTTGGAGCCCTCGCCCCGAAGGCGGTTATGCCGACAGCCCCGCGTTTGATCCCGAACACTCAGCAGCCGAAACGATTGCCACAGGCTACCGAGGCGCCCAGAGCCTGATCCACGGAGCCCTGGTCAACCTCGAAGAGATCTCGGCCGCCGTCAACGCGAACCGACTGATTCTCTAAG
>JANMBI010000152.1:0-5069 GCA_031360325.1 Frigoribacterium sp.
GGGTCAACCAGGTCTCGGTGGTCTCGGTAGACACGGTGTGCTCCCTCGAAAATGCAAATGAGACCGGCCGCAGGGCCGGTCTCCGATTGATGGAACCCCAGTTTAGGTCACCCAGCAGCGGTAGATCAACCCGGTGACGCCACGCTCGGAACTCCGCACGGTGTCCGTGTACGAGGTCGTGTAACGGCTCGATTCGGGCAACGTCACGATTCTCCAGCCGACGATTCCGTGCGCTTCGTTCTGCACCTGAAGAGCGCAGCCCACTTTTGTGCCGACCGGCGCGGAGATCTGATAGTGGATGCTCACGCTGCGGTCGCTCACAATCGTGGATCCCGTGTCCTGCGTCTCCAGCGTGCCACCGGTCTGATCGAGACCGGCCCAGATGACCCAGGCCACGACGACGGTCGCCGCGGCTCCCCCCGCCAGCACCGCGATGAGGCGGTCACGGCGACGCTTCGCCGGCGTGCGCCCGTAGCGCAGAGCCAACGGTGTTGGCTCGGATGTCGCGGCGGGACTCGGCTCCGGGGCATCCTCGTCGATCGCAGTCATCTCACCTCCCGGCACGCCTATTCTTGTAGTCCAAGGTTATCCGCCAATCCCGAGGAGTTCGGTGACACTGCGTCTGCTCGCTGTCCATGCCCATCCCGACGACGAGTCGAGCAAGGGTGCTGCCACCTACGCCCACTACCGGAGTATCGGTCGCGAAGTCCTGGTGGTGAGCTGTACGGGCGGAGAGCGCGGGGACATCCAAAACCCGGCCCTCGAGCCAGCGGCGATGGCCAATCGCGACATGGCCGGTCTCCGGCGCCTCGAGATGGCGAACGCCCGGGCGGCGATCGGTTTCGACCACCTCTGGCTCGGCTACCAGGATTCCGGTCTGCCGGATGCCGACGAGTCTGGCTCGCGTGGCCCGGTGCCCGCGAACTCGTTCTCCGTCATCCCCCTCGAGACCTCGGCGGAGCCGCTGGTGAAGATCATCCGCGATTTTCGACCGCAGGTGCTCGTCACCTACGACGAGACGGGCGGGTACCCGCACCCCGACCACATCCGCACCCACGAGATCTCGCTCTACGCCTTCGAGGCCGCCGCTGCCGCCGCTCGGTATCCGGGTGCCGGGGAGGCCTGGCAGATCTCCAAGGTCTATTACGACCGCATCTTCAACGCGCCGCGGATCGAGGCGATGTACCAGTACCTCCTGGTCAATGAGCCCGAGACCCCCCAACTCGCGCAGCTCGCGGAGATCCGCGAGTGGATGAAGGATCGCCCGAACCTCGCCACGACCCAGGTTCCGGTCGGTGACTTCCTCGAGGTGCGGGATCGGGCGCTTCGCGCGCACGCCAGCCAGGTCGCCCCGGACAGCGCATTCTTCTTCTGGCCGAACGATCTTCAGCGCCGGGCCTGGCCGTTCGAGGACTTCCAACTCGCCATCTCGCTCGTCGACTCGCCGGTGCCGGAGACCGACCTCTTCGCCGGGATCAGCGATGTCGAGGCCGCCGAATGAACGCGGTGTATTCCCTGCTGGTGAGACTTGCGGCCACCCCGACCCCGCAGCCGAACTTCAACGAGAACTCCGTCACTCCCACCTGGGTCGGTTTCGCCGCGACCTTCGGTGTGGCCGCGATCGTGGTGGTGCTCTGTGTGGACCTGGTGCGTCGGGTGCGACGCGTGCGCTATCGCGGCGAGATCCGCGAACAACTCGAGGCCGAACGGGATGCGGCGGCCGGGTCCGAACCGCTCACCGGACCAGAGGGTGAGAACGCCGGCTAGAACACGGGCGCGTTGGTCGCCACCAGGAGGATGGCGGTCCAGTGGCTGAGGAACGCCAGGAGCGTGAGCGAGTGGAAGATCTCGTGGAACCCGAACACTCCGGGAACCGGATTCGGCCTCTTGAAGCCGTAGACGACCGCGCCGATGGTGTAGAAGACACCACCGAGGAGGATCAGAGACATCATGACCGCATTCGCTCGGAAGAAGTCGACGATGAAGGCGAGAGCAGCGTACCCGAGGAGCAGGTAGAGAGGCACGTACAGCCAACGCGGGGCACCGATCCAGAACACCCGGAATCCGATGCCGAGACCGGCGCCGATCCATACCAGCCAGAGCAGCAACGCCGATTTGTCGGGGGGAAGCGCGAGCACGGTGATGGGTGTGTAGGAGCCCGCGATCAACAGGAAGATGTTGGCGTGGTCGAGTCTCTTGAGAACTCCTCGAGCTCGGTCGCTCCAGTTGATGCGGTGGTAGAGCGCGGAAACACCGAACAGCAGCAACGACGACACCACGAACACGGCGCTCGAGATCTTGGCCGGCGAGCCATGGGCGAGCGTGACGAGCACCACGCCGAGCACGATCGCCAGGGGAAAGGTGGCGGCGTGGATCCAGCCGCGCCAGGTCGGCTTCCGCAAGAGCAGTTCGGCACGGGATGTGACCGCATCCTCGAGGAGCGGGATGTTGGGCAGGTCGGGCCCCTCATCCGGGCCATCATCGATGGCGCCCGGTGAGTCCTGGTCCTGAGTCATGGGCCCGAGTTTAGTGGCGCCTCGGCCGGCGGGCGCTGGGAGCGCAGGGGGGCCGGTGCAGTAGCGTATTGGTGTGGCAAAGCGGGAAGTTCCCCTCGGAGGAGGCATCCTCTATGGTCTCTACCAGAACCGTATTCGCCGCTTTCTCGCCACGCAGGAGTTGCCGAAACACATCGCGATGATCCTGGATGGCAATCGGCGTTGGGCCAAGCAGAGGCTGCTCGAGACGGCGGCCCACGGGCACCGCGCTGGGGCCGCAAAAATCCGCGAGTTCCTCGTCTGGTGTGACGATCTGGGGATCTCCACGGCGACCCTCTACCTGCTCTCCACCGACAATCTCACCGGGCGCACGGCCGAAGAACTCGATGAACTGTTGCAGATCATCGCCAGTCTTGCGGAGGATCTGTCGCATTTCCGCGACTGGAGAGTCCAGCACGTCGGTTCGGCCGACGGTCTGCCCGCCGCGTTGATCACGACTCTCACGGAGGCAGAGCATCGCACCGCGTCGAACACGGGCCTGCACATCAACCTCGCGGTCGGCTACGGGGGCCGCCGAGAAATAGCGGATGCCATGCGAAGCATCGTGACCAAGCACGGTGCCGAGGGGGGCACCCTGGAAGCCCTTGCCGAGCTCCTGACCCCGGAGCTGATCGGCGATCACCTGTACACCGGGGGTCAGCCGGATCCCGACCTCGTGATCCGTACCTCCGGTGAGCAACGGCTGAGCGACTTCATGCTCTGGCAGAGCGCGCACAGCGAGTTCTACTTCGTTGAGGCGCTCGGTCCGGATCTGCGCGAGGTCGATTTCCTTCGGGCGCTGCGCGACTATGCTCGCCGCCAACGACGCTACGGAAGTTGAACTGTGACGACAATCGACGATTTCACGGCCGGCTTCGACGAAGAGCCGGGGTACTTCGACTTCGCCAGGGTCGGTCCGCTCGGCAGGTCGGTGGCCGAAGAGGAACTGGCCCAGATCGAACTCCAGCGCCGCGCCCGCTTCGGCAGTCTTGCGAGCCTCGGCCGCCAGGATGCGCGAGTACGAGACGCGGTCGCCGCCGTCTCGGGCTTCGGGGCGGAGCAGGTGTGCTTCCAGCCGAACACAAGTTCCGGACTCATGCACGCGATGTTCGGGCTCACCGGCGGGGTGCTGCTTTCGGCGGCCGAGTTCCCGAGCGTGACGTTCGCCGCCGCGCGTGCTGCCGACTCGCTCGGTGTCCTCAACCCGGTCTGGCTCGACGCCACAGACGGTCCGGTGACTCCGGGGAGCATCCGCGCCCAACTCACCCAGAACCTCGCGGCCGTGGCCGTGAGTCTCGTGGACTTTCGCACGGGCTATCTCGCGGACATCGAAGGGATCCGTCAGGTGATCGGCGATCGCCTGCTCATCCTGGACGCCATCCAGGGTTTCGGTGTCGTCGATGCCCCGTACCAGCTCGCCGATGTCGTCGTCGCCGGAGGACAGAAGTGGTTGCGCGCGGGTTGGGGCACCGGATTCCTCGCGATGAGCGACCGGGCGGTCGACCGGCTCACCCCCGTCTTCTCGGGGTTCAGTGGGACCGACCTCGACCTGCCCCTCGACGTGATCGTGCCGCCAACCCGCGGGGCCGCAGCATTCAGCATCAGTAACCCCGACCCCATCGCCCAGGCCAGGCTCGCCACGTCGCTCGAGGACATCGCCCGGGTGGGGGTCGCGGCGATCAGCACACGTCTCGCGGAAAAGGTCTCCCGGGTGATCGATCTCGCCGACGAGTACGGCGTTCCGGTGTCCTCATCGAGGGCCGAGCACGAGCGGGCGGGAATCGTCGTGCTCGAACCCGCCGTAGACCAGCTCACCGTGCTGTCGGCATCGTTGTTCAACCACGGCGTCACGGTGACGACACGTCAGAATAGGGTGCGCGTGAGCCCGCACGTGTCGACGGATGACGACTCGTTCGACATGCTCCGGGCAGCGTTCACGAGTTACGCCACCGGCATCAGGGTCTGACGACCCAGCCGCGAACCCGGGCATTTGGGGAGCGGTGAAACCGCATCCGTGATCTCGAATTCACCTCGACGTAACACTCGGCCGGGCGTGTCTATCCCCGACTCGACCCACGATCGCCGTAGCGTCGAAGTCATCAGGTATGGAGCCTGATCGAGACGGCCACGTAAGTTCGTTTCGTTGGTAGACAGTGCCTAAAGGAACTGACCGGCCGTCACGCGACTGGATCCGGGTGTCATCCACCCGGGGATGGAGTTCACGTGGCCGCATTGGACAAGACCAGCCCAGCATCCCAGTCCGACTCGACAGTCAGGCAAACCGAGCGCACCTATGTGCTCGACACGTCTGTACTGCTGTCTGACCCGAAGGCGATCTTCCGTTTCTCGGAACACGCCGTGGTGCTTCCGGTGGTGGTGATCTCAGAGCTCGAGGGCAAACGTAACGATCCGGAGATCGGCTACTTCGCCCGCCAGGCTCTGCGAAACCTCGACGAGCTGCGGGTGCAGCACGAGCGTCTCGATTTTCCCATCGCGGTCGGGGAGGGCGGCTCGCTCCGAGTGGAACTCAACCAC
>JANMBI010000173.1:0-22000 GCA_031360325.1 Frigoribacterium sp.
GTGGAGATCGGATTCCGGGAGGTGACCCCCACCGATGCCGGATGGGACTCCCCGCTTCGCCACATCGCCGGTGTGCCGATGATGCAGTGGCACGGCGACACCTTCCCGCTGCCGACCGGCGCGATCCGCCTGGCGAGTTCCGCCGCGTACAGCAACGAGGCCTTCGCGCTCGGCGACTATGTGCTCGCCGTGCAGTTTCATCCGGAACTCACCGCCGAAATGCACGAGGCGTGGATCGTCGACGGCGCGGCCGAGCTCGACGCCCACGGCCTCGACGCCGCCGAGCTGCGTCGGGATGCCCTCGCCAACGGCCCGGCGATGCAGGAGGCATCCGCCGCCATGTTCGGCGAGTGGCTGGACTCGCTCTAGCGTCTGCTTTCGAAGAAGTCGAGCAGAAGCGCAGAACACTGCGCCTCTTCGACCCCGGCGAAGACCTCGACGCGGTGCGGCATCCGCCGATCGCGCAACAGGTCGTACAGCGAGCCGGCCGCCCCGGCTTTGGGGTCCCAGGCGCCAAACACGACCACGGGCACCCGGGCGGCCAGGATCGCTCCCGCACACATCGCACACGGCTCAAGAGTCACGATGAGGGTCGTGTCGGTGAGATGCCAGTCGCCCGTGGTCGCCGCGGCAGCCCGCAACGCCAAGATCTCGGCGTGTGCCGTCGGGTCCTGGCGGAGTTCGCGCTCGTTGCGTCCCGCGCCGATGACCGCTCCGGCGGCGTCGAGGACGAGCGCCGCGACGGGAACGTCGCCGAGCTCGAGAGCCAGGCCTGCGCTCGCGACGGCCTCGAGCATCCGCCGGCGATAGAGAGCCGGGACGACCGTCATTGCGCACCTCCCGCTCGGATAGATTGAGCCTATGCGAGTCCACGTAGCCGACCATCCGCTTATCACCCACAAGCTCACCGTGCTGCGCGACAAGAACACGCCGTCCCCCACGTTCCGAGCCCTCGCCGAAGAGCTGATGACGCTGCTCGCCTACGAGGCGACTCGCGGCGTGCGAGTGGAAACGGTGCGCGTCGAGACACCGGTCGCCTGGTCGACCGGACTCGCGATCAGTTTGCCTCGGCCGCTCGTCGTGCCCATACTTCGAGCCGGCCTCGGCATGCTCGAAGGCATGGTGAAGCTGATCCCGACGGCCGAGGTCGGATTCCTCGGGATGGTGCGCGACGAAGAGACCCTTCAGCCCACGACCTACGCCGAGCGACTGCCCGAAGACCTCTCCAACCGGCAGTGCTTCGTGCTCGACCCCATGCTCGCCACCGGCGGCTCGCTCATCGCGGCCATCGACTTCCTCCTCGCGCGCGGTGCAGTGGATGTCACGGCCGTGTGTCTCATCGCGGCCCCCGAGGGCCTCGCCGCGGTGGAGAAGGCGATGGAGGGCCGCGACGTGACGATCGTGCTCGGAGCCGTCGATGAGCGACTCAACGAGGTGGGATACATAGTGCCAGGGCTCGGCGACGCAGGAGATCGCCTCTACGGGCTGGTCTAGGCGCAGATCCTGCGTGCTGGCTTGACTTTTGTGGCCGCTCTGCAAGATAGTTGGGTCATGACTGTCATCGCCTCCACCTCGAACACCCCTGTGGTGCGCGCGAGTGTCAGCGCGGTCATGTGTTGTCGAATGTGTGCCTAACGGCCCACTCCTGAGTCGGATTCTCCTCGGCAAGAGTCGAGAATCCCCCGGTGTCCGCCCCTCATAACGGGCGACACCGTGTCAAGCACCACCTGAAGCATCCCGAAGGATCGCCCCCTCATCATTAGAGGCCCTTCACCCCTCTCAAGGATTTTCGACCATGTCTCTTGCCGCAATCGCTCCTGTTGTCCCGGCTGCGCGGCGTCGCCTGACGCCGGTGGAACCGGCCGCCGAAGCGCCCCCGCACGTCCGCGCAGTTCCGGATGGCCCGGAGGCGCGCGGCTTCGTCCTCTATGTCGGCATCGACGAACTGAAGGCCGCCGAAGCCGGCACGGATCTCGGCCGGATCGTCGAGGCTCTTCGCCGACTCACCAGCGAACTCGTGCCCGCGTCCGAAACCTACGCGGCGGTCGCTCTCGCCCCGCGAGGTGCCGGCGGGCGGGATGTCGAGGTCGTTCGTCTCGCGTTGCAGGATCCATCCGCCCTGGCCAAGCACCGCCAGCAGCCGGAGGTCGATGAGAAGCCGCGCAGTGGCGTCGTGGTGGACCTCTCCCGCAAACGCGTGACCCTCGACGACGAGACAGCGCCGCTCACCTACAAGGAGTTCGAACTGCTGCAGTATCTGGTGCTACGCGAGGGTCACACGATCGACCGGGCAGAGCTCATCTCGTCGCTGTGGTCGGCGGGCGACGACGACGCCCCCAATGAGCGCACCATCGACGTGCACGTGCGTCGCCTGCGTTCGAAGCTCGGTTCGTACGAGGATGTGGTGCGCACCGTGCGCGGCGTCGGCTACCGCTTCGATCGGCACGCGGATGTCGCTATCCGTCATACCACCACGCCGAGCCCGGACGTCTTCTAGCCCGGCCTCCGTGTCTCGATGGTCCGGCCCACCGCATCCGCGCGGCCGTAGGTCAGAGTGCCCCGGCTCACCGGCCCACCCCGTCCGCGCGGCCGTAGGTCAGCCGTGCTGCCCAATGTGTGATCGCTTGGCTGACGGATGACCGCGCGGTTCGGCATCACGCTCAGTTTCGGCCAGAATGCGGCCGCGGCACGAACCGTCTACAGGGCGGCGGATGTGCCGGGATCGGTCTTCTTCGCCTGGATGGCGAGCGCATCGCGCTCGGCAACGAGCGAGTTGAGCGTCACACTCTCGAGCCCGGGGCTTACAACATCGCTGAATGGGCTGTCCAGTCCGGTCTTGGCGTGGACCGCGACGGCATAGGCCGAGGCGGTGGTCTGGAGTCTTGCCGCTGTGCGCTGAGCCTTCTTGAGGGAAACGCGACTGCCACCCACTGTCTCCGCGTGCTTACGCAGGGCTTTGATGAGGTCCTTAAGTGAGGCATCGATTTTCTTGGACATGCAGCATATTCTCGCCTATCGAGGTGAACGCGCCGCAAGAGTGAACTTCGACCGTCGGATCACCGTCATCCCGGTCGGAGGTGGCGAACGGGGGCACCCGTCGGAGGTGCCTCTCGGCGCCACCGGGGCGTCACGGCGTTCCGTCAACTTCCCAGAAAAATAACGGTTCGATAACTAGCGTTTCGTTACCGTCCTGTTATACAGTTCAAGTGCAGAAGTTGTTTGCTGTGGCAGCTTCTGCGGAATGTGATTGCAGGACACTCTTGGTGCAAGGGAGAGGGTCGGTTTCTTGCCTCTGAAACCGACCCTCAATCCTGTTTAAGGCACTGGCCTGCTTAAGGCACTTGCCTGTTTAAGGCACTGGCCCTTTAAGGCACTGGCGCGGCGCGGTCGACTCCGTAGAGTTGCATTCGGGTTGAGAGGAGGCCCGTGAGCGACACAGCATCCGCGGTGACAGCCTGGGAGGCGCTTTTCCGCGCCCAGGTTTCGGTGATGCGCACCCTGATCAGGGAATTTCCGACCGGTGAGCTGTCGCTCAACGAGTACGACGTGCTGTTCAACCTTTCGCGCCAGCCAGCACGGCAGTCACGCCTGAAGGATCTCAACCGGCATCTTCTGCTCACCCAGCCGAGCATCAGCCGCCTCGTCGACCGACTGGCGGCCCGCGGACTGCTCGCCAAGTCCCACGATCAGGGCGACGGCCGCGGCATCAACGTGGCGCTCACCCCGGCAGGTTTCGAACTATTCCGCCGGGTCGCTCGAAGCCACATCGACTCGATCGGCACCCGCGTCGGTGGGGCGCTTTCGACCGCGGAACTCGCTTCGCTCACCGAACTCTGCGACAAACTGCGGCTCGCCGGGGCCCCTCGGCGGTCGTGATGACCGGCACTTCCGCAGCGACGAGGGTGGAATCCGCGCCAATCGCGGACCAACTCCCCTCGATAGTCTGGTTGCGGGACGACCTCCGAGTCTCCGACAACCCCGCACTGAACGCCGCCGCCGGACGGGGGGCGCCGATAGTCGTGCTGTATCTGCTCGACGAGGTGAGCCGAGGCATCCGTCCCCTCGGAGCCGCGAGCCGGTGGTGGCTTCACCACAGTCTCGAGACGTTGAAGGACTCGATCGAACGCCTCGGTGCCACCTTCGTCCTGCGTCGTGGAGCCGCGGAAACCGAACTGCCGCGGATCGCGGGAGAGCTCGGTGCCGGAGCCGTCTTCTGGAACCGTCGCTACGGAGGACCGCAGCGAACCGTGGACGCCGCCCTCAAGGCCACCCTGCGGGACGTGGGCCTCACCGTTCAGAGCTTCCCGGCTAACCTGCTCCATGAGCCGTGGACAGTGACAACCGGATCCGGGACCCCCTACCGCGTGTTCACCCCCTTCTGGAAGGCGTGCCTCGCTGCCGCTCCGCCGCGCGAGCCGCTGTCCGCCCCGGTCGGTCTGAGCGGGGTGCCCGGAGTCGTCGGGGACGAACTTGCCGACTGGATGCTGCTGCCCACCCGCCCCGACTGGGCCGGCGGCATCCGCGAGGCCTGGACGCCCGGCGAGACGGCGGCCGCGGCGAGGCTCGAACACTTCGTCGCACACGACCTGGCTCACTACCACTCCGCCAGGGACTCCCCGGGGGGAGAAGCCACCTCACGGCTGTCGCCTTACCTCCGGTTCGGGGAAGTCAGCCCGTTCCAGGTCTGGCAGCGTATCCAACGGGGTGAACTCGACGCGGCCGCCCGCCGAAACGCGCCGCGGTTCCTCAGCGAAATCGGCTGGCGGGAATTCAACTGGAACACTCTCTATCACGCGCCCGACCTCCCGGAGAGGAACTTTCGCGCAGACTTCGACGCTTTTCCGTGGCACGACCCCGACCCACGCGACCTTGCCGCCTGGCAGCGAGGGGAAACGGGAATCCCCCTTGTCGACGCGGGCATGCGAGAACTCTGGCAGACGGGGTATATGCACAACCGGGTGCGCATGGTGGTGGCGTCTTTCCTGGTCAAGAACCTCCTCGTGCACTGGCGCGTCGGCGAGCGGTGGTTCTGGGACACCCTCGTCGACGCCGACGAGGCGAACAATCCCGGCAACTGGCAGTGGGTCGCCGGTTCGGGTGCGGATGCCGCGCCGTACTTCCGCGTCTTCAATCCGCTGTTGCAGGCGGATAAATTCGACGGCAACGGCGAATATCGGCGGCGCTACATCCCCGAACTCGGAACGGATGCCTACCCCGCCCCGATCCTCGACCTGAAGAAGTCGCGGGACGATGCCCTCGCGGCCTACGCCCTCGTCAAGAACGCGATCCCCCGCCCCTGACTCCGCGGTACCGCCATCGTGCACCGAAAACGCAGGACATCCGCCGCGAAAGTGCCGCCTCCGCGGTCCCGTGGGCGTTTTCGTGGCGGATGTCCTGCGTTTTCGGTGGCCGGGGAGGGATACCGTCACGCGGGGGGACGGCCGCCGATGGTCGCCACGGCGAGAGCCCCCGCGCGCACGCCGGCGGCGGCCGCGCTCGAGACGCCGGCACCGCGCACCCAGGCCGCGAGGAACCCGGCCGTAAAGGCATCCCCGGCCCCGGTCGGATCGACGATCGCCGCGGGCACGGCCGCGACCGTGGTGGTGGGCATTCCCCGTTCCGCGATCACGACCCCCGCCGTGTCGAGGGTGAGCGCGACGACATCGAAACGCTCGCCGAGGCGCTCGGCGATGGCGACCGGCTCGTGGAGGCCGGTGAGCACTCGTCCCTCTTCGAGGTTGGGGAAGAACAACTGGGCGCCAGACACGGCATCAAGGAAGCGGTCCACCCCGAAGTCGAGGATGAAGCCCGCCGAGCCCGGATCCACCGAGATCGCGACACCGGCGACCGTCGCTCGCTCAAGGAGGGTGCGAAGGCCGCGCCGATCGGGCTGGGAGAACACACTGTAGCCGGTGAAGTGGAGGACGGCGGCATCGGCGAGCAACCGGTCGGTGACCGCATCCGCCGTGAGCTTCGCGTTTGCTCCCCTCTCGGTGAGCATGGTGCGGTGCTCGCCGGCAACGATCACGACGATCGTCCCGGTCGGCAAATCGGGGTCCCCGGCGAGATGCGGGGTGACCCCGCTGGCGGCGAGCACCGCGCTGTGCCGGGCGACATCCTCGGCGGCGACAAGTCCGACGAAGTCAACGGATGCCCCGAGCCATCCCATCCACGCCGCCGTGTTGGCCGCCGATCCTCCCGGGCGGCTGCGGATGGAGGAGGGCGTATCGGTATCGGCGCGGATCGGACCGACCGGCACCACCACGGTGTCGTCCATGACATCGCCGAAGACGACGATGCGGCGATCGCCGTCGTCGTCAGGCATCGGCGCACCATTCGACCGCGATCTGGGCCGCCAACCGCACGTTGTTGCGGGCGAGGTCGAGGTTGACCTCGAGGCTGCGACCCTCCGAAGCGTCGACGATGTAGCCGAGGAGGAATGGCGTCACGGCCTTGCCGTGTATGCCGGCCGTCTCGGCGGCGGCGAGTGCCTCGACCAGCACCCTGTCGTGCTCCGCCGGGTCCCACTGCTGTTCGCGCGGGATCGGGTTGGCCACCAGGATTCCCTGCCCGTGGCCGAGGGCGTCCTGGCTGCGCATGATCGCGGCGACCTGGGCGGCCGAATCGACCGACCAGTCGATCGAGTAGGCGGACTCGGTGAGCCAGAAACTCGGGAAGACGGTGGTGCGGTAGCCGACCACGGGCACGCTCAGGGTCTCGAGGCGTTCGAGCGTCGCTGCGATGTCGAGCACCGACTTCACCCCGGCGCTCACCACGGTGACCGGGGTGACGGCGAGCGTCGTGAGGTCGGCGGATTCGTCGAAGGAGCTGTTGGCCCCGCGATGCACCCCGCCGAGGCCGCCGGTCGCGAAAACGCGCACTCCGGCGAGGGACGCGAGATGGGCGGTCGCCGCGACCGTGGTGGCTCCGGATGCCCCGGCCGCCGCCAGCATCGGAAGATCGCGCACGCTCGCCTTCGCGAGCTCCTCCTCCGCGATGCGTCGCACGCCGTCGGCATCCAGCCCGATCTGTGGAACGCCGTCGAGCACGGCGATGGTGGCCGGAGTCACCCCCGCATCACGCAGGATCTGTTCGAACTCCTTGGCCGCCGCGTGGTTGCGCGACCGCGGCAGGCCGTGGGAGATGATCGTGGATTCGAGCGCGACGACGGGGCGCCCGTTCCGAAGAGCCGCAGCGACTTCGGCGGAGACAGTGAACGCGTGGTCGGCTGGCGAAGTGGTCATAGTGACTCAGGATATCGGCGCGGTGACCGTGCGCCACGATGGTCAGTCCCCGTCGGCGACCGCGCTCTGATTGGTGGTGTGGTGGTGCCGATCTCGGCGGCGCCAGTCATCGGGGATTGTCGCTTCGAGTGCGTCGTCCACCGTGATCACGCCGAGGATGTGCCGGTCGTCGTCGAGGATGGGGAGGCTCAGGAGGTTGTAGTCCGCCATCAGATTCGCGATGTCGATGATGTCGTCTCGCGGGTCGGCATGCACGGGTTCGAGGTCTGAAACGTCTCGCAGTAACGTCGTCGGGGCGGCCTGGATCGCCTTGACCACACTGAGCGTGCCCACCAGCCGATGTTCGGTGTCGACGCTGTAGATCGTGGTGAGCGCTTCGGGCTGCTGCGTCGTCGCCTCGCGCACGATCTGAAGGACCGCCTCGATGGTCGTGTGCTCGTCGATCGCCAGGTACTCCACCCCCATCAGCCCCCCGGCGCTCCCTTCCTGGTAGCGCATGAGGCGCAGGACATCCGACCGCTTCGCTTCGGGGAGGGCCTCCACCACCGGTCGCCGGCGATCTTGCGGGAGGTCGAGGATGGCATCGACCGCGTCGTCGGTGCGCATGCGGCTGAGGACATCCGCAATCTCCTCGGTCGAGCGCGACCTGAGCACCTGGATCTGATGGTTCTCTTCGAGTTCTTCGAAGACGTCGGCCTCCAGATCGGGGTTGGTGTGCAGGTGCCCGAGGAGATCGTCCCGTTCTTTTGTCGAGGCCGTCTCGATCAGGTCGGCGATTTGTGCCGGCCGGAGGCCGCGGAGGCGGCCGAATCGAGACCGAACGTGGATCGAAGCCTCATGTCCGATGAGCACCTCGAAGGACTTCCAATCACGGACGGTGTGATGTGCGTGGTCCGAGCGCAGAAACCAGCCACGTTTGTGGACGTCGAGCCCGGTCGCCTCCCATCCCTCCGTGCCGGGAGCGATGGCGACGTCGTAGGCGCGAACGAGCGCGGCATGATCGACGTCGATGATGCGATGACCGAGCACTGCCTCTTTGAGCAGCACCTCGCCGTCCCGTCGTTCGAACGGCCTGAGGTCGAGCCGGGCGGTACCGAGGCTGATCCGGTCGGCGTCTATCGTCGCGATGGCGTCCATCGGCACGAAGACGGTGCTTGATCCGACGCGCATGACGAGGCCGGTGAGCGACGGATAGCCGTCGGGGTGCAGTCGCACGATCACATCGGCGAGGGATCCGATCGTCTTCCCCTGCACATCCACGACGGCATCTCGCAGCATGGCCGACAGGTACAGCGGCGCGACGGGGTCCGCGAGGGAGGGAGATGTGGTCATAGCTTGGCCCTTTCCGGAGCTGATTTCATTGTGCACCGAAACGCACGCCGGTGTTCACAGATCTTCAGTGGCCGATGGCCAGTTGAACGATCCGAACGATGACCAGGATCATCGCGAGGAGCAGGTAGCTGCGAAGCACCGTCAGCCCGAGTTTCCGGCCGCCCGACACCTTCGGAGTGCTCAGGAGTGCGATGGGCGGCATCCGCCAGGTGGGTCGTTCCCTCTTGTCGATCGTGTCCGGGCTGGCGGGCGTCGGATGCCGGGCCCGATAGATCGCGAAGGCAACCCCGGCGAGCACGGCGATGGCCACACCGCCGATCAGGATAACCAGGATTGCGGCGGAATTGATCGTGGGGAAGAGCACGCTGGCGGTGAGGATGATCGACAGGATCACCAGGATAGCGATGACGGCGGAGGTGAAGATGTTCAGCCACTTGCCATTCACCCACGGGCCGAGTACCTGTTTGTCGTTGCAGAGCAGGAGGAGAAACACCGTGGCCGACGGGAGGAGCACACCCGCGAGAACCTGCACCCCGACGGTGATCAGCCCAAGCGGGCTGCCCGGGATGAGCACCACGACGGCGGAGAGCACCAGCAGTCCGGCGAAGACGGCGTAGAAGCCTTTGGCCTCCGACACCTTGCGGTGGAGCGAATGCTTGAGCCCGAGCACGTCTCCGAGCGCATAGGACGTCGACAGGCCGACCGCCGCTGCCCCGATCACGGATGCGTCGATGAGGGCGAGGGCGAACAGGATTCCGGCTGCCTTGTTGACGTTCGCGGCGAGGCCGCTCGCCACGCCGCCGGCGTCGGTGAAGTGACCGAATCCCGTCGTGCCGGCGAAAGCGGCCGCGGTCACCGACATCAGGGCCGTGGCACCGAGGACGACGATCCCGATCCCGATCCACAGATCGACCTTTTCGTAGCTCATGAAACGGGGGGTGATCCTCTTGTCGATCACGTAGGACTGCTGAAAGAACAGCTGCCAGGGGGCGACCGTCGTGCCCACGATCCCGATGATCAGAAGGGTGACGGTGGACAGTTCGGCGCCGGGGGGGAACCCGGGGATGAGGAAGCCGCGAGCTACCTGACCGATGGGCGCGTGCACGATGATCACCAGGGGGACGAGCAGCAGTGACCCGGCGATGAGAATCATGCAGAGCCGCTCGAATCGACGAAATGACCCGGTGCTCACCGCCCCGATGACGAATAGTGCAGCGACGATGATGCCGGGCACGCGTGGGATGCCGAGGTAGCTGAGGCCGAGGCTGATTCCGATGAATTCGGTGACGATCGTCAACGCGTTCAGGATGAACAGGTCGATGACGCTGAACGCCCCCCAGAATTTTCCGAACCGCTCGAGGATGAGCCGGGCGTGTCCAACGCCGGCCACCGCGCCGAGACGCAGCACCATCTCCTGATTCACGTACAGCACCGGCACCAGCAGCAGGAGCACCCACAGCAGGCTGGTGCCGTAGTTCTGCCCCGCCTGCGTGTAGGTGCCGAATGCACCGGCGTCGTTGTCGCCGACCATCACGATCAGGCCGGGGCCCACGATCGCTACCAGAGTTCGCAGTTTCGCGGAGAGTTTCGTTCGCGGTGCGTCGTCTCCCACCGAAATGGTTCCGAAGGCGCCCTCGATATCGCCCCGGTGAGCTGAGTCGAGCGCTGCCGACTTAGGCGCCTCCGGTGTGGGCTGAACCTGTGGTGTCGAGGTCATGTTCGACCGTTTTCTCCCGCGAGCGTGGGATTGAGAAGAAAGGGTGGGAGATTCCGCGCGTCTGTCGGGGTGAAGCCCCGCCGGCGGCGTGCCATCCGCGCGCGGACCGCATCGAGGTCAACCCGCGCAGCGAGTGCGTGGTGCCGAGATGGAGGCGAGGGGCGCGCGGGGCGAGGGTCTATGACTGTCGTTCATCGCATCCCTTTCGCCATCGACGCCGCCGAGAGGGATCCCCTGCGGATAGGGGATGCTGCCACTCCTCGTAAGGCCTTTGGCACTTCGCGGCGTCGACCCGAACGTGGTCGGGAGCCAATCGGGACCACCCCTTAGGCCGGGGCGGCCTGTCCTGACCCGGGGCGTCTCTCGACGTTTGGGGTCGCTGGCGTATTTCCGCGAAGGAGCCTCAGCTAACGGTCGACACCTTGCTCTTGCAAATATACGCACGGGATGTCGAATCGTCAAAACTGCCGCTGCGTTTCCGGTTTCGGCCGCGCTCCCAGTCGGATTGCCGACGCTCCGGGCGGGGACCGACCGGCTCCGTTGCGGTTTCACCTCTGCCCGGCGTCTCCACCGTGTTGGTCGGCCTTCTCGCCCATTTATGCTGGTTCGATGCTCACCGTTGTGATCCCCTGGCGCCCGCAGCCCTCCCGGTTGGCGGCGATCGACGCCGTCGTGGAATGGTACGTGCAGAACCTGGGCGACGTCGACATCCGCACGATCGATTCCGACGACGAACTCTTCAACCTCGCCCGCTGCCGCAACCTCGGAATCGACCGAATCGAGAACGAGGAGGAGGTCGTGGTGATCAACGATGCCGACACGATTCCCCAGCTCGAACCGCTGATCGAGGCGATCGGGGCGGCAGCGACCTCCGGACTCGTGCACCTTCCGTACACTCGCTACCACTGGCTTGGTGCGCCGGGTACCGCACAGTTCACCGACGGAACTCCGCTTCCGGACTGCGGCTTCGAGCTGGTGCAGGGAGCGTGCTCAGGCGTCTACGTGACCACTCCGAAGAGCTGGTGGAGCCACGGCGGGCAAGACGAACGGTTCCGTGGCTGGGGATTCGAAGATGCGGCCTGGTATGTGGCGCACGAGACTCTGCTCGACGAAGCGCCGCGCCGACATCCCGGAGTCGTGTATGCCCTGCACCACTCCGCCCAGGCGCGCGCGGGTGAACAATACGACGCAAACGCCGCCCTCATGGTGCGGTACCGCGAGGCTAGCTCGAGTCGGGATGCGATGCGTCAGTTGGTGGGTGTCGAGGCGACCGCCGCGAAGGCACGACGGCTCCCGGACTCCTGATCCAGGCTCGTGGCGAGTTCGGTGAGAGCCGACCGCGCCGTGGTCGGGAGGTCGAGCACCCGCCGTATCGCTCCGGACAATTCGGAGACGGTCAGCGTGTTCGGAGCCAGAGCCACCCCGAAGCCGGCATCCTCGATCGCGGCCGCGCCGGCGAACTGATCGGTGGAGAACGGCAGCACCACGAGCGGCACCCCGAACCTCATTGCCTCGGTCACGCTATTGTTGCCGCCGTGGGTCACCGCCGCGGCCGCCCGCTCGAGCAGCGTCACCTGCGGCAGGAACTCTCGCACCAGCCAGCCCGACGGAAACGCGCCGAGCTCGCGACGATCCGCCGAACCGATCGCGATCGCGCCGCGAATTCCGACCTCCTCGAGCGCCGCGCAGACCCGCGCGAGCACATCCGCCCGCACCGAGAGAAAGCTGCCGAAACTCACATAGACGAACGGATCGTCGCTCGCCGCGAGCCAGCCGTCCACCTCCGGGTCGGCCGCCTCCTGGCGCACGGCGGAGCCGAGAAAGCGGTGTTCGGGCAGCATCGCCGTGCGCTCCGAGGGTGAGAGCTCCGCGGGGTAGTTGAGCAGAAGCAGGTCTCCATGCTCGGAGAACGCCCCCGCCGACTCCGGTGCGCCGGGGGCGAGAACGGCAAGCGCCCGGTTCCACTCCGCCGTGAAGGAGGCACTCACGCGATCGCACAGGGCACGCAGCATCCGCAGCTCCCGATCCGAGGGGGTGAAAGCCCTCGGCCAGGCGGCCGGGAAGCCGTACACCTCGTCCCCGACCGGAAGGGCGGACGGATGCCCGAGCACGACATCCGCATACGGTACGCCCGCGGCCACCAGGGCGAGTCGCGCGCTGAACGCGAGGTGGTCGACGATGATCGCGTCCGGCGCGATGGCCGCGACCACGTCCTGCACCGCGCGAGCGGTGCGAACCGGCTCCCACATCAGGTCGCTCAGGCGCGCTTCGGCCTGAAACGCCAGCGTCTCGACCATGCCACGCCTGGTCGCGTCGAAGAAGCCGCGCAGGGCATCGTCTTCGCCGGTGGGCTGCTCTTCGGCGCGGATCACCCCGGGGTTCGATCCCCTGCCGAGTTGCAGGTTGACTCGTTCGAAGCCGAACGACTCGACGATGCCGGCGGTCGCCGGTCCCGTGGCGACGATTACCCGTTGGCCGGCCTCACGCCAGGCGGTGCCGAGTGTCGCGAGGGGAAGCAGATGGGACGCGTAGTCCGGACTGATGATGAGCAGCGTCACTCGGCCTCGCTCCTCACAGCGCCGCGAATGACCAGCCCCGCGATTCACTCTCCTCGTCGTGCACTCCGCGGTACACGCTCGAAAGCGCCCGGGCCATCGCCTGAATGGTGAAGCTCCGCTCCACCGTCGCTCGCGAGCCGGCGGCACGGTCGGCAGTGCTCTCGGAGAGAGAGGCGTCGAGAGCCTCGACCATGGCCGAGCGGAGTCGCGCGACATCCCAGGTCGGCGTCAGGAAGCCGGTCACGCCCGAATCGACGTAGGTCGCCGGTCCGCCGGCGTCCGGGGCCACGACGAGCAGGCCGGTGCCCATCGCCTCGAGCAGGGCAATGCCGAACTCCTCCTTGAGGCTGCCGCAGACATAGATTCCGCGTGGTGCAGAGAGGCCGGGGAGGCCGAACCGGACGGCGGCGACCCAGCGCGCGACCGTGTCGTTTGGACGATGGCCAGAGAGGACGAGCCCGGACGAGAACCGGTGTTCGGGCGGAACGATCCCGTCGATGAGCTCGAGTTGTTCCCGCTCGTCCGCTGACGGGTCGACCAGGTTTCCCCCGATCAGCAGCAGGTTGGCACGGTCAGCGAGCGGGCCGATCGCCCAGGCATCCACGATGCTCGCCATTCCCTTGACCCGGTGGAATCGTCCGACGCTCACCAGCAGCGGTAGGCCTCGGCGTTTCTCCGGGAGCTGACAGAGCAGGGCGCGCAACTCCGCCAACGGAGGCGTCGGCGGCCGTCCCGCGGCGTGTTCCGAACTCTCGACCACCGCGTCATCGACGACCCCCAAGTCGATCCCCTCCGGCACGATGCTGTGACGTTCCGGGTGCGCGGTGATGTCGATTCCGAGGAGTTCGCGCATGTCCCGCTTCAGCGACGGGCGGGGAAAGAGCACGGTGTGGGCGGCGTTCCCGGCGAGCTGCTGAACCAGCTTGGCGCGAAACCAGAAGTGCTCGACCTCGTCGACCTCCCCGAAATTCAGCGCAGTGAGCTGGCCGGCGAGATCGAGCGAGTGGATGACCGCATGCGGGTCAGGTGCCACGGTGAAGACGACCGGGATGTCGAGTTCGCGCGCGACGTCCGCCGCGGCGAGGCTTCCGACATCCGCCATGCGCAGGTGAATCAGGTCGACGCCGCCGGCGGCCCGCAGCATTCGGCGGATGCCCCGGCGCGCCGCCACACGCAGCGGCCAGGCACTCGCGGACTGCACCGGCTCGCTGAGAAGCGGCACCCGCCCGTGGTCGTGCCCCGAGATCGTCGCTCCGATCTCGACCACGCTTGACAGGGCGTCGGAGACCGAGCCGCGAGACAGCGTGAGCACCCGCTCGACCCGCGGCGACGCGCTCTCTTCCGCGATGAGGGCGTCCCCGAGGCGGACCAGGAGCGTGGCGATGCCGCCGTTGTCCCCACTGCCGGCCTGGGTGAGGTCGGCGTCGAGGTCGGCATGCAGGAACAGCTGGGCGACGGTGAGGCCCCGGCGAGGATCGGGCGCGATGACCGGCTCGGCCGAGAGGTCGACGAGGGCGAGGCGAGCGACGTCCCCCAGGTCGCCCTCGGCGGTCGCGAGCTCGGCCAGGAGCACCGCGATCTCCCGGTCGCCCGGCCGCTGGCCGAGCGCGGACACCGCCGCGATGCGAACCGACTCGTCCTCGGCGAGGTCGGTCACGATCCGGAGAAGGGCCGGTGTCGCCACCGACTTGCGCACCAGGCCGAGGGTTTCTACGAGCCGATAGCGCGCGCCCGGCTCGTCGACTCCGATCAGTGCCGCCTCCAGACCGATCGCCACGTGCTCGGCCACCGGGGAGCCCCACTGTTCCAGAGTGCGCTGCGCGAGCATCCCGGCGAAGCCTCCGGTCGAGACGAACCCGATGAGCCGTCCGATGGCGTCGAAGCGCGGCAAGCGGAGGCTGAGCGCCCAGGCCGCGTGCTCGCGCAGGAAGCCCCGACCGCTCGAGAGAAGCTGCGAGAGGGCGATGTCCGCCTGTTCATCGAAGATCTGGGCCAGGGCGTGAGTCGCGGCGATGGCGGCGACCTGATTGGTTCCATTGAGCGCGGAGCTGAGTACCCGAATGGTGCGAGGCCCGCCGTCGCGGCTCGCCTCGAACGCCAGGTCGTCGGCGAGGCGCATCGAGTCGACCAGCCGTTCCGCGTTCACCACCGCGTCGAGAGATGTCTGGATGCCCACGATTTCGATGATAACCGCCGGTCGACCGGTGACCCGTCGAGGTTTCCCCTTGCCCCCGGCCGCGCGCGCGTGGGCTAACGTGAAGAGGGCTCGCGGGGTGCGACGCCATCACCGAATTCACCATCGAAACCTGTGGAGAAGCACGTGCGCATAGTGGCCATCGGCGATATCGGCGTAGTCGACGACATGATCCATATCGGCGACGAGGCCATGTTCGAGGCGGCCGTCGCGGCACTCCGCGTTCGGGGAATCGATTCGGTTGTGGCGATTTCGGCGAATCCCGGCGAGAGTTCGGCCAGGTACGGCGCCGAAGCAGTCCGGGGAATCGGATTCGCGCCCACCACGGCCGGTCGCCCCTCCCAGGAAGACCGGCTCGATCGGGTCATCCGCACCGCCAAGGGAGAGCACGCCCTCCTGCCCACCGAGGATGCCGCTCACGCCGTGATCGAGGCCATCCGTGGCAGCGATGGCGTCCTGGTCACCGGGGGCGGCAATCTCGCCTCGACCTGGCCGTCGCACATCTTCGAGCGCCTCGCCCTCACCGAAATTGCGGATGTCCTCGGCAAGCCCGTCGTCGTGAGCGGTCAGACGCTCGGACCGCGTCTTACCGACGACGACGCCGCACTGGTGGCACGCCTTCTCGGTATCGCTCGGCTCGTCGGTGTGCGGGAGTCCGCGTCGCTCGCGGTGGCCGAGGGTCTCGGCGTTCCCGCCCGTCGTCTTCAGCTCGGCGCCGACGACGCGAGTTTTCTCGTTCCGGATACGCTCGAGACCCTTCCCTTCTGTGTCGTCACCCTGGCGAACCATGTCGGCGATGCCGATCGCGCGGAGGTGCTCACCGCCGTCGCCGATCTGCTCGACGAGGTCGTGGCGACCACCGAGCTCGACATCGTCTTCGTCGCCCATTTCGGCTCGCTCGACGATACGCGAGTGCGGGGGGACTCTCTGGTTCACGATCGCGTGATGGCCCGGATGGAGTCACGCCGGGTGATGCCCGTGGTGCCGGCGGATGCCTCGGCCGCAGCCAGACTCGCCCGCTCGGCATCACTCGTGGTCACGAGCCGATATCATCCCGCGGTTTTCGCCGTCCCCGCGGGTGTCCCCGCGATCGGGATCCCGGTCGACGACTACACGACTGTGAAACTCGCCGGCGCTCTGCGGAATTTCGAACAGGACGGCATTCTGCCGGTCGACGATCTTCTCGCCGGGGGCGCCCCGTCCCTCCTTTCGCGGGTCTGGGAGACTCGGGATCGCGTGCGCGCGCAGGGCACGGCCGTCGCCGAAACCCGGAAGCAGGCGGCCGAGGAATGGTGGGATCGGGTCGCACGGGTCCTAGGTTCCCGGCCGGAACTCGCCGACCGATAGCGAATCGTCTAGGCCGGGTGGTGGTGACGGGTGGCACTCCCGAGAGAGTGCTCCACCTGGAAGATGGCGTTCGACACCAGCTGGCTAACGTGGTCGTTTTCGAGGCGGTAGAAGACGCGTTGGCCGTCTTGGCGTGTCACCACGATGCGGGCGAGCCGCAGTTTCGCCAGGTGTTGGGATACCGCCGCCGGGGACTTGTCCACGATTGCCGCGAGGTGGTTGACGGAGTGTTCGCCACTTCGCAGGGCGAGTATGAGCCGCACCCGGGTGGCATCGGCGAGCATCGAGAATATCTCGACCACGAGTTCGACATACTGTCCGTCGGACCTTGGCCCCGGTGTTCGCGTATCTGCATCCATGCGCAGATTATCGCATGACGCACCGAACGGAGGCCCCCTGACCGGTGCCGGGACTCGCCGAGCGGTCGGGCGTGGGGCACGTCCGCGTCAGCCCGCCGGCCGCAACCCCGCCAGGCGCAGAACGGCCAGCAGCCCTTCGGGAGTTCCCGGCCAGTGCCCCTCGATCGCGGCGCTTCCCGCTCGCCGGGTGGCGAAGCGAAGGGCGATGGCCACCACGAGGGCGTCATCGGCGTACCCCACCACCGGGATGAAGTCGGGAATCAGGTCGATGGGGGAAAGCAGATAGACCAGGAGCACCACGAGCCAGACTCGAACACCGACCGGAAGGGTCCGGTCGCCGGCCAAGCGTTTCAGCAGACGGACGACATCCGGGGCCAGGCGGAGCAGGTCGCCGAGAGTCGCGCCACCGGGATGACGGCGCTGTTCGATCCAGAGAAGCACCACGAGGGCCGACCACAGCACGACGACCCCGCCGAGCACGCTCAATACGATCTGCCACCACTCGCCCATGCGCTGAAGAATCTCCTCTCGCGGCTCGCCCGTCGACTCGCCCCGGGAACCCATTCTCCCTCGCCGGTCGGAGCGGATGCCTTCGGGCGCGCTATTCGCTCCGCAACAGGGCCGTCGAGATCACCGTTCGAAGGTCGGCCAGGGAGGGGATGCCGGCAAAGCGACCGTCGACCGGGTACACCCGGCAGGCGAGGTCTGAGGTTCGGCCGCTCGACGGGAAGGCGTCCGCTCCGTCGATGAGGATGGTGGGGGATCCGGCGAAGGCGACCGTCGCAGCCTCGGCGGGCGAGGCGAGCAGCGTCGCCCTCACGGGTGTGCGCTCCGCACCGAGTTCGATGAGAACGTCGGTGACGCGTTCGACGGCATCGCGCCAGTTGGGGCAGTCCTCGATGTGCAGAATCTCGATCTCCATACCGACAAGTGTCCTCCCTCGTCTAGACAATCCAGGCAACTCTCATACCCCCAGGGGTATAGTTCGGAGCAACCGACGATTGCGGCGGGACACGACCGTCCGCACCCTATCGGAGAGGCGGGACCATCATGCGTCCGCACCCTATCGGAGAGGCGGGACCATCATGATCAACGGAACCCTAGTGGGCGGCGGATGGCTGTTCGGGGGTCTCATCGCCGCGGGGGTGGTGCTGCTGATCGTCCTCGTGGTGCGCCTGATCGGCGGCGGCATCAAGCGGGCCGAACCCGGTGACGCGCCCGAGAGTGCCGCACCGCCAGCGGACGGTCCGCGCCAGTTGCTCGATGCGCGCTTCGCCAACGGAGATCTGACGACCGAGGACTATCGGGAACGAATCCGGATCCTGGATGGCGGCTCCTGATGCGGCCCCTCAGTCGACGGCATGCCCTGATTCTCGGGGGGCTCGGAACCGCCGGCGTTCTCGGCGGCGGCGCCGGGTTGCTCTGGACGACCGGTCCCGGTTTCACTCCCGTGACCGCCGGCGGTTTCGCCGAACCTCCGGCGCTGCGGAGCGTCAACGGCTCCCTCCAGCTGAGGCTGACGGCGGCCGAAGGTCCCGCTCTGGTCGGCGGTCGTCAGGCAACCGCTCTCACCTACAACGGTGGTCTCCCAGGCCCCACCCTGTTCGTCCGACCCGGGGACCGGATCAGGGTCTCGCTCAAAAACCTGCTGAAGGAACCCACCAATCTCCACGTGCACGGCCTTCACGTCTCGCCCAACGGCAACAGCGACAACGTGTTCGTGTCGATCACGCCCGGAGCGTCCTTCGACTACGACTACCAATTGCCGAAGGACCACCCGCCTGGGGTGTTCTGGTATCACCCGCACCACCATGGACTGGTGGCCAACCAGGTGTTCGGCGGGCTGTACGGAGCCATCGTGGTCGAGGATCCCGTGGTGGTCCCGGTCAGCCGGGAGCGCGTCCTGGTCATCTCCGACATCACTCTCGATTCCTCCGGCACGATACCGGCGTCCTCTGCCATGGAGCGCATGGCCGGTCGTGAAGGAAGTCTGGTGCTCGTCAATGGCCAGTCGTCACCGCGGCTAACAGCCCGACCCGGCGAGCGGGAGAGATGGCGGATCGTTAATGCCTGCACCTCACGCTATCTGGGGCTGCGTCTCGATGGCCAACGGCTCCAGCTCCTCGGAATCGACTCCGGTCGATTCGCGCAACCGAAGGACGTCACCCAAGTCGTGCTCGCTCCCGGCAACCGCGCCGACCTCCTGGTGACAACGGTGTCCGGTACCGCGATACTCCAGTCGGTTCCCATCGATCGAGGAAGCGCAGGCGGGATGATGGGCGGCGGCACGCCCCCCGCCACGACCGTGACGCTGGCCGATTTCGCCGTGACCGGCTCTCCCGCCGCACCCGTCGGCGCGATTCCTCCGCAGCCACCGCCACGCGACCTGAGAGGCTCGACGGTCGATGGTCGCCGCGAACTGACCTTTGCGATGGGCATGGGGTCGGGCGGAATGGGCATGCGATTCACCATCGACGGCAAGGTCTTCGACCCCGCGCGCATCGATGCGTCAGTGGGTGCAGGAACCGTCGAAGAGTGGACGCTCACCAATGCCAGCCCGATGGATCATCCGGTGCACCTCCACGTCTGGCCCATGCAGATCGTGGAGCAGAGCGGGATCCCCGCCAGCGGCATACTCTGGCAGGACGTGGTGAACGTGCCCGCGAACAGCAACGTTCGAGTGCGGATCCCGTTCGACGACTTCGCCGGAAAGACGGTGTACCACTGCCACATCCTGAACCATGAGGATGCCGGGATGATGGGCGTCGTCAACGCCGCCTGAACCCAACCGAGCACGTCGATCGAGTCAACAAGTCAAGGAGTACGAGATGAACTACGCACACACCATCACCACCGAGTTGACCTATGCGGACGCCGTCGCCCGAGTGCGCGAAGAGCTTGCGGCCCAGGGATTCGGCGTGCTCACCGAGATCGACGTGAACGCGACCTTCGACACCAAGCTCGGCGCCGAAAGCGCCGAAGCCCTCGGTGATTACCTCATCCTCGGCGCCTGCAATCCGGTGCTCGCCCAGCAGGCCCTCACCGCCGAGCCCGACATGGGACTGCTGCTGCCGTGCAACGTGGTCATCCGTCGAGGCCCCTCGGCGAGCCTGACCACGATTCAGATGATCAACCCGCAGACCATGGTGGAGCTGAGCGATTCCCCGGAGATTCAGGGAGTCGCCGACCAGGCCGACGCACACCTTCTCGCCGCCTTGGCAGCGCTGCGGTAGCTAGCGACGCGCCAGGCCGGCGCGCGATGTCCAGAAACGCCGCGTAGCGGCAGGTGACCCCGCTCTCGAGGTTCCTGCGGGCGGTGAACTGTTGGCCGAGCGTCTCCCAGACGACGGGATGCAAACCCCGGTCTCGCCATCACGACTCCGACGATATATCGTTAGGTATCGTCGAGTCGGTGTGGCTACGGCGCTGAGGAGGACATGATGAGCAATTCATTTATGGGCGATAGGTTCGCGGGGCGCCGGGGCGGCGCTGGTGAGGGCTGGCCGGGCAGCGCGGTGTGGGACGCTATGGAGCAGCTGCGCACACAGTTCGACCGAAAGGTCGGCACGAGGATGGGGCGAGGCGACGTGCGTGCGGCGGTCATCGCCCTTCTCGCCGAGAAACCGATGCACGGCTACCAGATCATTCACGAGATCGAGGAACGCAGCGGCGGCTCGTGGAAGCCGAGCCCCGGATCGGTGTATCCGACGCTCCAACTTCTTGCTGACGAGGGTTTCATCAGCGCCGAGGAGTCCAACGGTCGCAAGACCTACTCGCTCACCGACGAGGGACGGCGTGTAGCGGATGCAGCGGCAGAACACCCCGCGCCATGGGAGGCACCGAACGCTGGTGACGGCGTACGGGCGACCGCGCTGCCAAAGGCCGGCATCGACCTGGCTCAGGCAGCCGCACAGGTCGGACGCTCCGGCAACCCGGAGCAGGTGAAGAAGGCTGTCGCCGTTCTGGAAGAAGCACGTCGTAAGCTCTATTCGATCCTCGCCCAGGAGTGACCGTGCCCCAGCCCCGCGGTGCGGCAGAGAATAGATGACCGAGAACAGATGACCGACGTCGGGAACATGCGCGCCCGCTCCCGCAGGATCCTGCGGTTCGCCGCCCGCTACCTGGTGCAGACCTGGTGGTACGAACTCGTTCTCCCTCGGTTCGGACTCGCGCGCGTCGCCGCCCGAAACCGGTCGGCGCGCCTGCAGCGCATCGCCCAGAACTTCCACGTGCTCGCGGTCGACCTGGGCGGCCTGATGATCAAGGTCGGCCAGTTCATGTCATCGCGCCTCGACGTGCTGCCGCCGGAGATCACCAGGGAACTCGAGGGGCTGCAGGACGAGGTTCCGCCGGTGCCGTTCCCGGCCATCCGCGCTCTCGCCGAAGCCGAACTGGGGGTGACGCTCGAGCGTGCGTTCTCGTTCATCGACCCGACACCGCTGGCCGCGGCATCCCTCGGCCAGGTGCACCGCGCCCGGCTCTCGGAAACGGATGCCGCCGACACCGGCCTGCTCGACGTCGTCGTCAAGATCCAGCGGCCCGGCATCGGCACGATCGTCGACGTCGACCTCAGCGCGCTGCGCCGGGTCGCCCGCTGGCTCAGCCACGTGCGCCTGGTCTCGGATCGCGTCGACATGCCCGCCCTCGTCGAGGAGTTCGCGTTCACGAGCCTCGAGGAGATCGACTACCTGCACGAGGCGGCGAGCGCCGAACGGTTCGGCCAGGACTTCAGCGACGACGCCCGGGTCAGCGTCCCCGAACTGGTGTGGGAGCGCACGACCCGGCGGGTGCTGACCCTGCAGGATGTGACCGCGATCAAGATCAACGATGTCGACGGGCTGCGGGCCGCCGGCATCGACCCGTCCGAGGTCGCCGACGACTTCGCGGCCGTCATGTTCGACCAGCTCTTCGTGAACGGCTACTTCCACGCCGACCCGCACCCCGGCAACATCTTCGTCACCCCGCTCGGCGGCGCAAGCGGGCCCGGAGCGGAGGGCAGCCGGAGCTGGAAGTTCACCTTCATCGACTTCGGGATGATGGGCGAGGTGCCCCCTGGCCTGCGTCGGGGCCTCCGTAAGATCCTGATTGCCGCCGCGTCGCGTGACGGCAAGGGTATGGTCGACGGCATCCGCGAGGTGGGGATGATCCTGCCCTCGGCCGAAACGGCCGAGCTCGAGCAAGGGAAGACGAAGCTGTTCGCTCGCTTCGGCGGGATGGGCTTCGCCGAGCTGAGGGAGATTGACCCGCGC
>JANMBI010000174.1:0-2664 GCA_031360325.1 Frigoribacterium sp.
GCGCCGCCGGAAGATGGCGGAGCCGGCATGAGAGGGTTGCCTAATAGGTTCGTCTCTTCCATTTCTCGACCTCTCCCGATTGGATGCTGGTGCTGACGAAGCGGCACGGTTCCGGGCCGATCTTCTGCGGGTCACGCACGAAGTGGGTTTCTTTTATCTTGTCGGCCACGGCGCCGACCAGGAGCTGATAGACGAACTCCTGACCGTGTCCCGCCGGTTCTTCGACCTCCCCATCGAGGACAAACTGAGGCTCGAAAACGTCTTCAGCCCCCAGTTCCGTGGCTACACCCGCGTGGGCGGTGAGCTCACGCACGGCGATGTCGACTGGCGCGAACAGATCGACATCGGGGTCGACCGCGACGCCGTTGAGCCGGGGCCGGAGACCCCGGACTAGTGGCGACTCGAAGGACCCAACCTGTGGCCTGAGGCACTCCCGGAACTGCGCGCTGTTGCCGTTCGCTGGATCGAGGAGCTCAGCCGGGTCGCCCTCCGCCTGTTGCGGGCGTGGGCGCTGTCGCTCGGCTCACCTGAAAATCTTTTCGACCAGGCCTTCTCCAGTAACCCGTTCCCCCTCACCAAGATCGTGCGGTACCCCGGAGAGTCGAACCCCGACCCGAAGCAGGGCGTGCGCTCGCACCGTGACGGCGGCGTGCTTACGCTTCTGCTCGTGGAACCCGGCACGGGCGCGCGGGGGCTGCGTAGTCCTCTGGGGCGTCGACGAGGCTGCCACCACCGGTGTGACTGGGTTTGGCGCGCGGTGTGTTGAAGTGGGTCCTCACGCGAGACTACGAATACCGGAAGCCGAGCAGCCCTCGCAGGACGGCTTCGCGTCATGCCCCACGATTGCCGCCTGCTACTGCGTCGCTTTGCTCGGCCGCCCCCTCAAAGCTCTCAACCTGCAACATCCCGCCGCGAATCGCCCTAACGTTTCCGGCATGCACGCGGCCAGCGAGCGGCCGTACCATCGTGCCGGAAGCTATAAGAGGCATCGTGCCGGCGTTGCGCCAATGTCTGAAGCCGATGCTAGTGGTGTGTCTCCAAAATAATTAGGTATTTGGTTGGTATTCTTGATGTATGAGGAACCCAGCCCCAGCTTTGGAGATGTCCGACGGCCAGCGCGACACCCTTGAGAGGCTGTCGCGGTCGCAGACGGCGGCGCATCGTGAGGTGCAGCAGGCCCGCGTCTTGTTGCTGGCCGCCGACGGGATCGCGAACACGGCGATTGCCAAGACGGTGTCGGTGACGCCGATGACGGTGCGCGCGTGGCGTATGCGGTTCGAAGCGGAGGGCCTGGCGAAGCTGGGCAGGGTGCGTGCCGGTCGGGGTCGTAAGCCCACGATCCCGCAGTCGAAGATCGAGGAGATCGTGGAGTTGACCCGGAACTCGACGCCTGCAGGGCAGACGCATTGGTCGGTTCGGACGATGGCGAAGGCGTCAGGGGTGTCGCCGGCGCAGGTGCAACGGATCTGGGCGGCCCGCGGGTTGAAACCGCATCTGGTGGAGTCGTTCAAGCTCTCCACCGATCCGAAGTTCGAGGAGAAACTCGTCGACGTCGTCGGTCTGTATCTGAATCCTCCGGAGGAAGCGATCGTGTTGTGCATGGACGAGAAGTCCTCAATCCAAGCGTTGGACCGCACCCAACCCTCGTTACCGATGAAGAAGGGGCGCGGGGCGACCATGACCCACGACTACAAACGCAACGGCACCACGACCTTGTTCGCCGCACTGGACGTGGCCACCGGCACCGTGATCGGTTCCTGCCTGCCCAAGCACCGGCACATCGAGTTCCTGAAGTTCCTACAAACGATTGAGAAGAACGTGCCGCAAGGGTTGAAAATCCACCTGATCCTGGACAACTACGCCACCCACAAACACGCGAAGGTGAAGGCCTGGCTGGCCAAACACCCCCGGTTCCACCTGCACTTCACGCCGACATCGTCATCCTGGCTGAACCTCGTAGAACGCTGGTTCCGTGAACTGACCGACAAAGCCCTACGACGCGGTGTGTTCCACAGCGTGCCCGATCTCATCGCCGCGATCGAGGATTACCTGAGCGCACACAACGACGAGCCCAAACCGCTTATCTGGACCGCGTCCGCCGAGAGCATCCTCGAAAAAGTCGCCCGCGGACGCGTCGCACTCCAAACAGTCAACCAAAACTGAGACACACCACTAGCTTCTAGCCCTGCCCGTAGAGGGTCCCCTTGCGAGACAGCGGAACCACCACTCTGCGCCGAAAAAACACCGCCGCTATTCGGCAAAGGCCACACCTGCGCGAGCTGTGCAGACGAGTACTGATATTTGTGCAGACAGCTTCCGAAAATGACAAATGCAGTAGTTGAAGATGTCAGGTGCAAGGGATGCCGACGCGTAGCGAATACGAACGATTGCGGCACACCGCCGTCATGCTTCGCTGGGGGCGTAGAACGTGCACCACATTGCCCCAGTCGGCTGTCGTCATCGTCATCCGGAATGACCTCGGTGGAGACGGTCGATTGCGAAATGAAGCGGAGGCCAGCTATTGGGGTTCTTGGACTTCTTGCCGATCGCAGGGAATCGTTTCTGGCTCGCACTCGCGATCCGTTTCCGCGGTGGTGGCGTGGATGAGTATTGTGTGTCCGACGTGTTCAAGGCCGAGCTCCAGGAGGTCCTGAACGTGGGAGT